>CAYGSQ010000056.1:0-7571 GCA_964352435.1 uncultured Gammaproteobacteria bacterium
CAGTTATCGCGACCCTGATCATCGGATTCGTGGGTTGCAAATCCACGTTCGCCGCAGAGTCATTTTTCCTGGCTTATTTTGCGGACATCAAGATCGAAGGCAGTTCATTTGTGCTTCAAGAGCACGGTCGAAAATTTTCTGCTGAAGAACCAATAGTTATTCCCATCGGGCTTGGCGGCAGGGGTAAATTCGAGATTCGGCTGGTCTCTTTTGCAAATAGCGCCGGGAAACTGATTGTCGAGGTTTATGGTGATGAAAACACACAACTCGCCGCGACGACGCCGATCTATTCGTTTACCGAAGATTTTGAATTAGGATCTCTTGCCGAAGTGAAGCGGGTTGAGGAAGGCATAGTAATTGAGTTCGCGTTCACCATGGTTGAACGCTAGATTCAATCCAATGAAAATGCAGACCAAGACGACAATGTAGCCCAGAGCAACCGCAAACCAAGCAATCGCGGCACTTGGAGATCCTTGACGCTACCGGCTTTGGGCTGGTGCCTAAAGCAGCTCTTGAGATCCGAGAGGCCTGGGCGAAGAACCAGTGCCGCAGCAATGGTATTCTGACATGCAAGAGTTTGCTCTGACTAAAAAATAAGAACAGATATGAAGTATTTCGTTGCCCTGGCATTTGATCTGCGCCATTTAGTCAGAGGAATTCAGGAAAAAACGTGAACAATCAAGACCCATATATTCCGCCAAGAGCCAATGTCGTTACCGACCAGACAGGTGCGCCGACCTACCATGCCGTTGGTTCTGTCAAATTGATGCTTTTATCGCTCACAACATTGGGGGTGTATGACATCTACTGGTGCTACAAAAACTGGGTGCATATCAAAAATCGCCTCGATCTCGACATCTACCCTTTTTGGCGAGCAGTCTTCGCCCCTCTCTGGGTCTTCAGCCTTAGCAACTACATCAATACCCACGCAGAAGAAGTCGGCGCGCCGGTGTCTGCGCCGACATTACTGATCGGCGGACTGTTTCTTGCTTTGTCAGTGACGGTTCGGCTTCCAGATCCGTATTGGCTAATATCAGTACTAACGTTTGTCCCATTGATAGCACTGCAAGTGACGGCACAGAGAATCGCAGCCACGATGAATACCGACAACCCGGATCTTCGGAAATACACATACTGGCATTGGATCGTGATTGTACTTGGAGGCCTGTTTTTCATACTAATGCTCATTGGAACGTTCCTTCCAGAGCCTATTGCATAAAGGAAGAGGCTGTAGAAATCTGGACCTTTAGATGCTCGCTTTGGTTGTCGCTCCCCCGATGGTTTTTGTCGATTGATTTTGACTCAGTCGAATGCTGCTCGCGTGACAATGTTTAGCCATGCGGGTTGGACCGCACTTTTTTGACACTGTGAAAAGAAGAACACGATGAAAATATTTTTAGTTGCAACGCTGATTTTGAGCGGCTGCTCTACTGCTCTCACAGATCAGTCAACCGAGTTCTTTCCAAAGGAAGAGACGGCACAACAGCGCTCCTTGCTCCTTGGCAAATGGGTGGGCGAACGCGAATCAAATGGTGATGCCATAACCTGGTCTGTCACAAGATTCGCGGACGGCACGTACACGAACGAGTTTCGTATCGTCGAGGCTAACGGTGCACGCGACTCATGGACTGAGGTCGGCATTTGGGGAGTGCGAAAGCCCGTCTACTTTACGGCCGTCAGGGGGTTCATGGTAGATGGACAGCTGGAGCCCGCAGACGTAGCACAAGCATCCCTCTATGACGCATATAAAATTGTGTCCCTGAAGCCAGATGAGTTCACGTACATCAGCCACACGTCAGGCACTACGTTCACTATGGTAAGAGCTCAGTAGGCGCCGTTCTTCCATGGCCAAACTAAGACGCCGTACGAATCGGCTCGGGGAATGGCGCAGCGCTTTGCACCCTGAGGCGACCAAGAGCATTCAAGCCCAGCCGGGTACGCCTGCTTATCAGTGTGAATGCAGTGATTGTCGTCGTTGGTCCGTTAGCACCTTGCGCAGGCCAATTTCATCATGCGCGTGACAGCGGAGAGTCTTAAAGAGCAATACGACTCAATGACAACAGAAGCCTTGGTCAGGTTGCGGCATTCCGGCGACCTTACGCCACTCGCATCTACCGTACTCCAGGACATTTTGAAGAACCGAGGCGTCACGGACAATGAGGTAGCACCCGCCCGCAACCCCTATGATGAACCCAAGAGCAACTTGATCCCACGTGATCATCGCACGTCAATGCGGCGGCTTTTTCGGATGTTCGTCGTCGGCAACACATTTTTGTTCTTGTTTTGGTTTTTTGTTCTCCCATATCTGGAAAACCCATTTCTTTCTTCCGCAACAATGGATTTTCTGGCCTTGGCGGGGTTGGGCAATTTAGTACCGTTCGACTATTGGCTGTCGTACTTGATTTCTTTCTGTTGGGTCGCTCTATTCATTGGGCTGTACTATTTCCAACGCTGGTCCCGGCGCGCAATGCTCTGGTTAACCGTGATCGGTTTGTTATTGGGGCCCTTTTGGGGGCTCAGTGTTTCGACGGCACTATCGTCCACGGTGGCCGGACTGATTGGGATGCTGGATGGCGTGATCCTCGCGATGTGCTATTTCTCATCCGTCGCCGGGGAGTTTGAATAGTACAAGTAACACGCATGCAGCGCCCTGTGCCGTCCTAAAGTTTCCTTTGAGGATGGGCATACTGACTCAATGAAAAGCGGCCCAATCTGTGACGCTTATGACCAACCCAGGCTGAGGATTTGGCCGACTGTTTTTAAGGATTTTCGATGACTACACGACTTCTAATTATCACGCTACTCAGCACTCTCCTGTTCGCCACACCTGCAAACGCCGGCCCTGCCTCCGATGCTCTGGGTGTTTGCCTGATTGATTCTTTGAACGGCAAAGAGCGTAAGACGCTGGCGAAGTGGATTTTCCTGGGCATGGCTGCGCATCCTGACATGTCAAAGCTAGCCGACGTGCCCCCGGAACTTCAACTCGAAACGGACATCTTTATTGGTGAGCTCCTAACCAGGTTATTGACCGAAGACTGTATTGCAGAAACCAAGGAGGCATTTAGCACCGAAAGCACACTTGCGTTTGCTACGGCTTTTGAACTGGTTGGCAAGGTGGCGATGCAGGAGCTAATGACAAATACCGATGTCTCGACAGCGCTCACCGGGTACAACGAATTCGTCGACTTGCACAAACTCGGCGACTTGGAATAGCGACAATCGTGTGGCAGCCCCCTGCCCCTGCATTGACGCTGATGATGGCTTTGTGGCTCCTCGCTGTAGCGATCACGTTCTTTCTGGCGCTTTTTGTTTGCGTTGGCAACGTCCGATCATGGCTGCGATCGAGGTCACAGTCACCTGATAGCGCACCGCATGCTAACCTGCCTGTACCATTTGCGAGCGTTGTACTTTGTCTGGCGAGCACCGCTGTTGCAAAAACAATTGGGTTCGAAGATTTTACGTGTGCCGTAGTGCGCTCCGTCGACTCGCATTTGCACGGAGAACATACATGATCACCCCAATCAGGAATCGCCTGAAACGCTGGTGATCCTCGCCTTACAAAGCACACAAGTAACGGTCGTGCCTCTACCCGCCACGCTGTGGCTATTCGCCGGCGCGCTGGCATGGCTACCTTGGAGAAAAAAATGAATCAACGCCCCCGTGCCGCTGGTTACAAGGCAATCGCATTGACGGCGGCAGTATGTCTGACGGCCTGCACCAGCATCGGCATTCAAACCGACCCGGACAAGGCACCCTCGTTCGCCTCCTCGATACTCTGGCTCAACGATTACTTCCGCACCCACAATGTGGATGTACGCGTGGCTGAAAATCGCGTGCACTACGCAGAAAACCGCAGCGGTTCACACAGCGGTACGGCCGCTAGCTATCCGTGGTTTATGGAGTCGAAAGACGTGCATTTTCAGTACGTCAACGGCAGCGTGTTGCTGCTGCGCCGAGCCACCGTGTTTTCGCGCTTTGACGTCGACGACGCCGATCGGCAACCGGTCATCCAGCGACTGGTCGCTGCGGGACTTAAATTTAATCAGGCAAGTCGTATTCGACCGTTCGCGTGCGTCGCAGGGGATGAAGATCGTTGTCCGAAGTACCCGGACGACGGAGCCAACAGGAAAGTTGACCCAAATTCAGGACCGTGCTGGAAGAGAAAGTGCCCGTCGCCGATTTAGCGACGGGCTCAGTGCGTGTTAGCTGCGGCGTTGGCGCCGAGCAAAGCCGAGTCCGACCAGGCCGATGCCCATCAGGCCAAGAACACCTGGCTCAGGAATGGTGGTGGTCTGCATTTCGAGGCTGTCAAACCACAGGCCGTTGTTGTGGCCGTTGAATGAACCGACGCGAATCTCGTCCATGCCCTCGGCGTCGAACCAACCCAACATCGTGCAATCTTGTGGCGTCGTAAAGGTGCCAGTTCCGGTGAGCATGCCGTCGAGATACGTTTCCCAAACGAACGTGTCCCAACCTGTAGCCTCATAGCCCCAATCAAGCAGCAGAAATTCAATGCCGTAAAACGTCGCCGAGTCGGCGGCAGAAATACTGTAAAGGCTGTCTTCGACACTGCCCGCGTCATACCCTTCTGCCGCGAAATACGAGCCAGGGAACACACCGTGCACATCATCAACAAAAACGTTAATGCCGTCCTCGGTGTAGGCGGACAAATCATCGCCGATGTTCAGCGAATCGAACGATGCAAACCGGTCGACGCTGGTTACAGCCGAACCATCCCCTGTGACGTAGAGAGGACCCGCTTGCGCTGAGAATGCCGCCAAGACGAAAGGCAGGGCAGCGAGGGACCGTAATGAACGCATGGCAAAATTCCTGAACGTGTTATAAGACGATCCAAATCGATGCAACACCCGTGCCATGTGCTCTTTTATATATCAATCAAAGGGCTATGTGCGCACCATTTTGGGTCACCGGCTCTTATGTAAATGTTTCTGACACTTTCTAGCCAAGACAGCCGAGCAAACCTGCCATTGCTTTCATGATGTCGACCTCCGCAATGGTGCGTCATTGCGCTTCAAGGCGTCGCCGACCAGTCTTGCGTGTAAACGCCAAGCACCCATTGGAGACCACTGAACGACCCAGAAAAATGGACCCACTCGCAGCAAGTGCAGCGGTCGTCCAGAGACGGTAATTCGAACTTCGGCCCGCTGTGTTTTGACCGCTCACAACAAGTAGCGCTATGGTCATTCAATGACCAACACAGTGACATCGATCCTCGGTTTTTTCGTTGGCGCATTCGTCGTGCAAACGCTACTGAGTTTGACCGGCCTGGGCCTTTCGGCCGACCCACCGCTGCTGTTTTTGGTCACGGCCGTGCTCAGCCTGATCATGACGGCCAGCGCCTTTGTCGGTCAGTATGTGGGCGACCGGGCCGCCGCGCCGTTGTCCATTTTGTGGTCGCTCACCCTGGGTGCGGTTTGCCCCGCGGCAGTCCTCGCGACAACCATCGCGTTGGATGGGCTCGGCGCCACTCCGTACATTTTGGTGGCGTCTTTCGTGCTGACGGGTTTTGTTTTGGGCTGGATTGGCAACCGACTCAAAACGGCCTATCGGTCGCATTGAACGCGATGCCAGGAATTGGCACGCCGGATGTCCTTATCACTTCAATGAAACAGCTCAATCGGTGGACCAGCCACCCGCGACGGCAGCCGAGTTAGCGATACCCGCCCGTGTTCAGATTAAGCTCCAGCAGAATCGACAACAATTCGTTTGAACGCGATGCCTTGAATGCGGACGTCAATCCGTCGAAGCCGTTTTGCACTTCAAACTCGCGCACACCGATCTCCAGCGCATTGCCAAATTCATTGGCAAACGCGACGTCCGGGCGCTCCGGGTTATCAATGAAGCGGCCGATTACGCTTGCAACCAGATCCTTGGACGCGTTGCCCGCAACACTACTGGCGGGACCGGGCAGCGCCTTGAAGAATGGCGTAATCGTCGTATTTAGAATGCCCGCCATCTCATCGCGGAAGGCCTCGTTGGCCGCGATTTCGTCAGAATAGTTATCCAATGACACCACGGCGCCGCCACTCACGGCGGCGGCAAGCACACCCAACTGATCAAATGCGGTCTCACGACCGAGCTGGGTGGTCGCGTTTTCGGCATCGGACACGAAGCCTTCAGCGAGATACTCCAATGCGTTGTTGATGCTCGGCACCAGGTCGCGACGGTTGTCGAGTGCAATGTGTTGTGCGTCAGGGTTGAACACGGTCTGTCCAAAGAACTCGGCCAAAGGCGCACTATCCACGCCGGCGCCAGTAAAGTGATCGGTAATCATCGTGGCGCTGTCGGCAAACAAACGACCGGCTACCGCCAAACCTTCGCGCTCCCACGCCGCGGTCTGATCGCCGACACCCACACCGTCGGCCAGCGTCTTGTTCACCTCAACGGTCGCCTCGAACATCGCGAGTCGCTCGGCATCGGTACCGCGATTGCGTGCGTAAATATCGCGACCCTGGCTAAATGCGACGGCGGCACCAAAGTAGTCCAGAGTGCCCTGCTCGCTGTTGGGATCACCGTTAGCGCGATCAAGCAGCGCTTCGCCCAGTGCTTCTATGCTGCCACCAGACTGCGCTGCCTGTGGCGCGTCGTCCAAAATACTGATGATACGCTGTGCGCCGTTGCCGGCAGTACTGAAGTCCGACAAGGCCAGCAGGTCCGCCTCGTCAATGACACCGTCGCGGAACGCCGTGTCGATTGCTTCCGCGATAACGCGCTGCTGCTCGGGTGGCAGATTGTCGACGTCACCGTAGATCGCTGCCATGCCGCTTTGCGGATCAGCACCGTTGATCAACTCATGGATCAATTCGTTTTCGGCGCCCTGCGTCAGGCCGTCACCTTGCAACACCGTAGCAAGCATGCGCGAGTCGCCCGCGATAAAATGTGCGGCCTGCTGCGCGGACTCTACATTGCCCTGCTTGATAGCCTGCTGGTCAGCCTGGGGCAGCCGGGAAATAAAGCTGTCGTTGCCAGCGCCTGAGCCTGCGATAACGGCCATGAAAGCCTCTCCAATTGGTAGGTGTTGAACCACAACGTAGCCCGACCACTCGCGGTTCGGGAGTGGGGATAACCCTTGGTCAGTGGTTGTCCGGCTTGAAATATCCGCCGCCGGTTTATACGCTGGTGCTACCTGAACAATAAGAACAATAGTAGGTGCCCCATGAAAAAGACGTTGATCTTGTCTGTCACCCTGTGCCTGTCCTTTATGTCCAATGTCACGCAGGCGGCTATTACTGAGCTGACCATTCTCAGCGCTGATGACAACGCTGAAGGTTTCGGCGAGTCACTGGATATCTCGGGCAGTCTGCTCATCGCGGGCGCCTCATTTACCAACATCGGTGACGAGGAAACGCAAGGTGCCGCCTACATATTTGAAAGTGACGGCGCAGGCAATTGGACGCAGGTAGCCAAGCTTGTGGCCGACGACGGCGTTGAATTTGATCAGTTCGGCATCGCGGTCGCCATTGATGGGGACACGGTCGTGATTGGCGCCAAGGGCGCGCCGATTGGCGGCAACTCATCACAAGGGGCGGCCTATGTTTTTCGCCACGCCG
>CAYGSQ010000056.1:7581-11991 GCA_964352435.1 uncultured Gammaproteobacteria bacterium
CAACATCGCCGAGTACGGTACAGCCGTGGACATCGACAATGACACGATCATCGTGGGCGCCGAGAAAGGCGGAACAGGCAGCACGGGCGGGTTCGCTTACGTTTACGAACGCAACCTTGGCGGCGCCGACAACTGGGGCGAAGCCAAGCGCCTGGTCGACAATGTGTTCGACAACAATGCAGCGTTTGGCATTGCCGTCGCCGTTCAGGGCGATACCATTGTCGTTGGTGCCAATGCGCTGGATCAAACGCAGTTCAACAATGACGGTGGCTTCTACATTTTTGACCGCAACGAAGGCGGCGCCGACAACTGGGGCCAAACCAACCGCATATACTCAAGCGTGCCTCGGGGCAATGCGAAGTACGGCGAAGACGTGGCCATTGATGGCAACACAATCGCGGTGGGCACATGGAATTTCGGTGGCGAGGCAGGTTCGGGTACCGGTCGCGCCTACGTGTTCGAAAATCCGACCGGCACACCTGGCGACTGGGTTGAGATCGCGTTTGTCGAAGCCGATGACGCAACGCCGTCGGCGTTCTTTGGCAAATCGATGGCCCTGGTCGGCGATACGTTGATCACGGGCGCTTCCAATCACGCTGACCTTCTGGGCCAGGCTTACGCGCATGCCCGCGATGCGGGCGGCGCCGATAGCTGGGGGCAGCTCGAATCGTTTACAGCAAGCGACGGTGCGCTCAACGACGCACTGGGCGGTGCGGTCGCGGCAAACGCCGATCACATTGCGGTAGGCGCGCCCGGCAATGGCTCAGGTGCCGTATATGTTTATGCAGGCCCCGGTGGCGGCATGGACCCTGACAGTGACGGCGACGGTGTCGCGGACGCCGCCGACAACTGCACGGTCGTCGCCAACGCCACGCAAATCGACAGCAATGGTGACGGCTACGGCAACGCCTGCGATGCCGATCTCAATAATGACTGCATCGTCAACGTGCTCGATCTGGGATTACTGCGCACCGTGTTTTTCAGCGCGGATGCCGATGCGGACTTCGACGGCGACGGCGTGGTCAACGTCGTAGACCTGGGTGCGCTCAGAACCAACTTCTTTCAGCCGCCGGGGCCTTCGCAAGTAGGTGTCGGGTGCCCCCAACTGTGAGAACATAGCGGCAAGTATTTAGCACGGCCTCCGACGCCGAAGTAGCCCGCAATGAATCCCGACATGTATGCACCATGACGCTCTGGGTCGGCCTGTTCCGCGGTCTGAACGTCGGCGGTAGCAACCGCATCAAGATGGATGCGTTGAAAGCGGTTATGACGCACGCTGGCTGCACGGACATCGCGACCTATATTCAAAGTGGCAATGCGGTGTTCCGTTGTACGGGCGCACAAGCGACTATCGGCAAACGTATCGAACAAACCCTCGCCAAGAACTGCGACATTCACACCTCGATCGCGTTACTCAAGGCGACAGCGCTGCAAGATGCGGCGCGCGATAACCCGTTCCCCGCAGGCGCAGCACAGCCCAAAACACTGCACCTGTTTTTCCTGAGCAAAGCGCCCGGCGCAGACCTGACCAAGAAGCTGGATGAACTGCGCGCAGCATCTGAACACTATGCCGTGGAGAAACGCACGCTGTACCTGCATGCACCCGACGGTATTGGTCGATCAAAGCTCGCGGCATACGCGTCAAGAATGCCGGGCGTCGACGCTACTGCGCGCAACTGGCGTACGGTGAGCAAACTTCTCGAGATGGTCGACGAGGCCTAACGCCAAATCCGTTTGCGCAACGAAAAAGACCGCCGGACTCAAGGTCACGGCGGCCTTCCCCGATTGTCTTGTGCGAATGCCTAGACTGCGTTCGCCCGCTTGCGTGCGACAAAGCCCAACATGGCAAAGCCGATCAGCATCAACGTTGTAGGTTCGGACACCGCCATTGCGGCAGCACGACCGGTCAGCATTACGTTGTCGATCAGAGCACGTTCGTTCGATGCACTCACGCTCGTGTAGAAGCGGAATTCGATGCTGGCCTGATTGGCCGCCGCCACACCCAGTGACAGGATGTTACCCGTAAGGGAAGAACCACCAAGCGCGTGCTGTATGAGCTCCGTCCACGAGGACGAGCCCGACACGCGCCATTCAACAAAGAGTGAATCGTTGCTTTCGGTGTTGCCGGATGCGCCCCAGTCGTAGGACAACATGATGTCGGTCAGCCCGATGGTGCTAAACCCACCCAGTTGCGACGCCGCCGCGTCCATACCGTTTTGTCGATCGCGCAAATGCAGAACGCCGCCGTTGACGCGAACATCATTGCTATTGCGTTCAATCTCGGACCAGCCGTTGCCCACAGTATCGCGATTGCCGCCGCTGAAGTTGTCTTCAAAAATGACGACCGCGAACGCAGAAGGTGCGGCGAGAACGCTCATCAAAATCAGACTTTGAATAAATTTATTCATAAACTCATCTCTTAGACTCGTGCCAAAAGTATTCTTAAAATTATGTAACATCGCGGTTGCAATGGCCTTGGCCGGCTGCAACGCGCTTAGTCACTGGAATGGAAGCAATTCCCGTGCCAGCTTTGGAGAACCATTGAGCAGCAGGCGCTTGCGTGACCGTTCGGCTACGGCCCGCCACCTGAGGCGGCAAAAAAAGCCGCCAACTGTAAAGCTTATCGGCGGCTGGACGGCCTCTAAGCTGCTGAAATACTTGTCATAATGATAGACGCAATTGCTGCGCTTCGTCGCGACTGGCGAACGGCCCGGTCGAGCGAAGCGCCAGATCCAGGAGCTTGCGCGCCTCTTCGTTGTCGCCCCGGGCATTGAGCGCCATCGCATAATGATACGCCAGATCGGGACTGTCCTGTGCATTGGTCGACATCATGGCATTACGCAAAACTTCGCGGCTGCGTTCGAGCTTGTCGTTCTTCAGCAGCACCCACCCATAGGTATCGCCAACGTTTGGATCAGCAGGCGCGCGTCGGTAGGCACGTTGCGCCATGTCTTCGGCACGCTCGATATCGCCCGCACCGCCACGTTCCAGATAAAGCCACGCCACGTTGTTCATCGCCACGGCCGTGTCGACGTTAAGCTCAATTGCTCGCTCGTAGGCTGCAACAGCCGCATCGGGCTCTCCGGCACGTTGATGGCCTTGGGCCAACTTCAGGAAACCCTGCGGGTCGTCGGGCTGATATTCGGTCCACGCGCGCAGCGACTGAAGCGGATCATCCATCTGAAAGCCCGCACGCAATCGATACAGTTTTTGCGTCACGCTCCAGGTCATCTGACGACTCTGCGCCGCCTCGTAAATGGCCAATGCATCGTCGGCCAGTCCTTGCTCAATACGTATGTCCGCGATCGCTTCTTCAGCGGCGCGGTCGTCGTTATAGGCCGCGCGAATACGAGCGACCATTTCCTCCGCCTGCAGGTTTTTGCCCGCCTGCGCCTCTATCATGCCAAGCGAACGCAGCGCGCCCAGATGCGCCGGGTCACGGGTCAACGCATCATCAAATGCGGTGCTCGCCTGTCGCAAGCGGCGTTTCGCCCACTCTGCCTGACCCAGATAAAAACGGTACTGGGCGCTGTCGGCGTCGTATAGCACTGCGCGCCGGAAACTGGAGGACGCCTCTTCATAGCGCGCCTCGCGCATGCGTATCAAGCCGCGCAACGCGTGGGCCCGCGACGATTTCGAATAGCGCTCCACCGCCTCCCCGGACATGCGTTCGGCCTTGACCAGATCGCCCGCGCGCATGGCTCGCGATGCCAACATCAAATTGGGCAGCAGTGCCGTGGGGTTATTGTCGTAGGCCAGCTGCGTCATCGCCAGGGCACGCTCGTCGTCACCTTGGGCCGAATAGATACGAGCCAGCACCAGTGTTGGCAGCAGGTCACGCGGGCTGTCGCCATGGGCCGCTTCAAACAGCGCCTGCGACGCGGACAGGTCGCCCGTTTTCTCATCCAGACTCAACAGACTAAGCATGGCTGAACGGTTGCCGGGCGACATCGTCAGTACGCGATTAAAGTACTCGCGCGCCCGGACGTCCTCACCGACCGCGGCAAAAAAGCTGCCGGCCAGACCAATGAAGGAAATTTCGTTGGGGACTTCTTCCAGCAATTGTTCAATTTGCGCCTGGGCCGCCACGCGGTTATCGCGATCCATTTGCGCGACGCGAATCAACACAGTGCGTTGCTGCTCGCTGATCACATCGGCCGGTAGCGAATTGAGAACGGCAACGGCTGCGGCCGGATCACCCGCCGACAAATGCCCTTGCGCCAGCGCGAGATTGGTTTGTAAGTTATTGGGGGAAGCGGCCAACGCATCCTGCAAATAGCGCAGACCGTCGCGGTGTTCGCCGATACGCAATGACTCGCGCCCGAGCATCGTGATCATCTGCGAGTCGGCGCTGTCATTGCGCAGTCCCGCTTTGAGTGTTTCGACGGCGGCACTGGACCGCCCCATACG
>CAYGSQ010000057.1:0-11940 GCA_964352435.1 uncultured Gammaproteobacteria bacterium
GCCGGTAACGCAGCGGAATTGGATTAAATCTGCGCGGATTTCGCTTCAGGGCCCGGCGGAAGCGTTCCTCGTCCGCTGGGCGTAACAGGTCGAGTTCGCGCAAGCGTGTCAGCGTATCTTCGAGGTCATCGACCTGTTCAGGAATGAGTTCGAGTTGATAGGCGGGCAGGTTTTCGGCCATCAGTACGCCGTTACGGTCGAAGATCAGGCCGCGTGTTGGTGGCAGTGGCTCGATCCGTATTCGGTTGCCCTTAGACAGCGTTTGGAAATGCTCGTGATGTACGATTTGCAACACCACCAGACGTGTCACAACCACCGACGTCAGGACGACGGCGCCCAACGCCGCAATGACAACGCGCACATTGAATGTGTGCTGTTCCCGTCCGTGATCTTTTAGCGATTCTCGGCGCATGGTTCGTCGTCGTGTTTAATGATGGCGTCGCGCTCGCACACAGTTTGAAGTTAGCGCGACTGTCGCACAATGGCGTTGAGCAAACCCGACCATAGCGGCCAGACCAAAACGCCCGATACAACGGGCAGCAAATATAGGACACTGAGGTTGCGGCCGGCGGTCCCCTCAACCCACATGAGCACCAGATGATAAAGAATAAGAAAGACAAACACCGCAAAGGTTTCCTGCCAAATGGGAAAAACCCGAATACGGCGGTGAAATTTAAACGCGATGTAGGCGATCAATGCGAGCGCCGCGCCGTGTTGACCAAGCAGTGCACCGGTCAGCGTGTCGAGTACCAATCCGCACAACCACGCGACGCCAATACCGAACCATGACGGTAAGCTTACGATCCAAAAAATGACGGTGAGTGCGACCCAGTCAGGCCGCAGGGTTTGCAGTGACTCGGGTAGTGGAAAGATCGTGAGTGCAAAGGCTGCAAAGAGTGAACTGGCGACGGCCCAACCGATGCGTGGCAATGCCACGCGACTCATCGTGGTCGGCCGCCAAATTGACTCAGGCCGGCGCTCGGAAGGCGCGCAGCTCGTTGTTTATCAATGGGATTATCCTGTCCCTCGGACCATACCAGTAGTACTTCGCGGTCGCGATTAAGTGCGGCGGCCGGGGCGGCTTCGATCTGCGCAAACGGCTGATGGGGGTCGAACGTAACCTGACTGACGACACCGACCGGGTACCCACGGGGAAAGGTGCCGCCCATGCCCGATGTCACTAACCGGTCGCCCACTTGAATGTCCGCGTTGTTTGGCAAGAAAGGCAAACTCACCGCGTTGATATTGCCCGTGCCCACGGCAATGCTGCGCAAACCGTTACGCAAAATTTCTACGGGTACCGCGTGATCCGGATCGCTGATTAAAATGGCTTCCGCATTTAGCGGACCCACATGCGTAATTTGTCCAACAATGCCGTGTGCGTCGAGCAACGCCTGACCTTGAAACGCACCCGAACGCGAACCCTTGTCGAGGGCAATGCGGTGACGATTGGGATGCAGATCGACATTGAGAATTTCGCTAATTAAAACGCGATCCGCAACGCGCGAGGTTGAGTCCATCAAAGCACGCAGTCGAGTGTTCTCAGCTTCGAGTGCTTCGAACTGCAGAAGCTTGACGTTGACCAAAATATTTTCGGCTTCCAGCTGTGCGTTTTTCTTGCCGAGTTCATCGCGATTTTCAAAACTGTCGTGTAACCAGTCGTACGCCGCAAAGGGCGTATCAACCGCGGCGCGGATTGGATAAACGAGAACCGACAAACCTTGACGAATGGTGTCGAGATGGGCGTGACGAAAGTCGCTGACCATGAGCGCGATGGAAGCAATAAGGAGAAGAAAGAGGCGCGTTCCCGGGGACGGGCCGCGCAAAAATAGTCTTTTGCTGTCTGCTTGTCGGACTTCAATCACAAATAGCGATTCCACACAGGGAGACGTTTTGGGTTGGCAGCGACAAAAATGGCGCTTCCGGCGACGAGGTCATCCTGACAATGATTCCTTTATTGCAAGTTGGATTCTGGACGTTACCGCCTGATTTTGCCGTGATTTGTGTCTAACGGCAAACCTGCAGATGTTAAATACTTTGGATTGGACTTATTCCAGACCGAACAGGGCGGGCCCGTGCTCGTCCATCAGTTCGAGCACCCGGCCACCGCCGCGTGCCACGCAAGTCAATGGGTCGTCGGCGACGACCACCGGCAGGCCGGTTTCTTCCATAAGTAGCTTGTCGAGGTCACGTAAAAGTGCACCACCACCGGTCAACACAATGCCCCGTTCGGCCACATCAGCACCAAGTTCGGGCGGTGTTTGCTCCAGTGCCGCCTTTACGGCGCCGACGATGCCCTGCAGAGGTTCTTGCAGTGCTTCCAGAATTTCGTTGCTGTTCAGCGTAAAGCTGCGCGGTACGCCTTCAGACAGATTTCGACCTTTGACCGAAATCTCACGCACTTCCTGGCCCGGATACGCCGAACCAATCTCATGTTTGATGCGCTCAGCGGTGGCCTCACCAATAAGAATGCCGTAGTTGCGGCGCACGTAGTTGGTGATCGACTCGTCAAAGCGATCGCCGCCGACGCGAACGGAGGCCGCATAAACAATACCGTTGAGCGAGATCACGGCGACCTCGGAGGTGCCGCCACCGATGTCCAGTACCATCGAGCCGCGCGCCTCATGCACGGGCATGCCGGCACCGATGGCTGCTGCCATGGGCTCTTCGATGAGATAGACCTTGCGCGCGCCGGCACCTTCGGCCGACTCGCGAATAGCACGGCGTTCAACCTGAGTGGAGCCATAGGGGACGCAGATCAAAACCCGTGGAGATGGCCGGAAGTACCGGCTTTCATGGGCTTTTTTGATGAAATGCTGGAGCATTTTCTCGGTGACCGTGAAGTCGGCGATGACGCCGTCCTTCAGCGGCCGTTTGGCCGTGATATTGCCCGGCGTACGCCCCAGCATAGCCTTGGCCTCGGTTCCGACCGCCTGAATGCTCTTGCCGCCACGCGTTGTTTCTTCGCGGATCGCCACCACCGATGGTTCGTTGAGCACGATGCCGCGGCCACGGACATAGATCAGCGTGTTGGCGGTACCAAGGTCAATCGACAGATCGCTGGAGAAATATCCTCGCAGGTTCTTAAACATGAATGTGTTGTCTCAAACTCCGGAGGGATGCCGGTCGGCACCGTCGAGATAGCGCGGTACTTTAACAATGGGTGGAACAATGGGCAAGCGCAAGTGTATGCTTTTGCCTTGACCAAGTCGGTCTAAAACACATCGGGAATTACATGAGTCTGGGTCACAAAGACGTGCACGCGATGGCGGCGCTGGCAAAACTTGAAGTCCGTGACGACGAGCTTGATCAGGTGACGCACAATCTTACTGAAATCCTCGCATTCGTTGAGCAATTGCAAAATGTCGACACCGATGGCGTGGCCCCAATGGCCCATCCGCTGGGCGATCTGACGCAGCGATTGCGCCCGGATGCGCCCGCCACCGTGCATTCGCGCGAGCAGCTGCAGGCCAATGCGACGAGCGTCGGGGATGGTTTCTACCGCGTTCCCAAAGTTATCGAGTGAACAACGACAGTCTGACGGCCCTGGCCGCCGGTTTGCAACGCGGTGATTTCACAAGCGTTGAGCTAACCGCTCACTATCTGGAACAGATCGCGCAACGCAATGCATCGCTCAATGCGCTGATTTGTGTCGACGAAAAAGGCGCATTGGCTGCCGCGGCGGCCAGTGACGCGCGGCGTGCGCGCGGCGAGGCGCGTGCGCTGGACGGTGTGCCCCTGGTACATAAGGACATTTTTTGTACGCACGCTGTGGCGACGACCTGTGGATCAAAAATGTTGGCTCAGTTTGTACCGCCGTACGACGCCACCGTGGTCGTGAAGCTACACGAGGCCGGTGCCGTCATGCTGGGCAAGGCCAATATGGACGAGTTTGCGATGGGCTCGTCCAACGAGAACAGCGCGTATGGGCCGGTGCGCAACCCGTGGGACGAGGCGCGTGTCAGCGGCGGCTCGTCTGGCGGCTCGGCGTGCGCCGTGGCGGCTGGGCTGGCGCCGGTCGCAACGGGCACCGATACCGGCGGGTCGATTCGACAGCCGGCCGCTCTGACCGGTATCACAGGTCTCAAGCCCACCTACGGCCGCGTCTCGCGCTACGGCATGATTGCGTTTGCCTCCAGCCTCGACCAAGGCGGCGTACTGGCGCAAAGCGCCGCTGACGCGGCATTGCTGATGACCCATATGGCCGGCTTTGATCCGGCAGATTCCACCAGTGCGGATCAGCCGGTGCCGGATTACGCGGCCGCGCTGACGACACGCATGGACGGTGTGCGCGTTGGCATAGTCGATGAGTTTTTTGACGACGGCCTCGATGAGTCGGTTGGGCGCTCGGTGCGCGAGGCGGCCGACGTACTCATTGCTTTGGGCGCGCAGTGCGTCCCCGTATCTTTGCCAAACATTCGCTACGCTGTGCCCACGTACTATGTGGTGTCGTCAGCGGAGTGCTCGTCCAACCTGTCGCGTTTTGACGGTGTACGTTTCGGACACCGCTGTACCGACCCACGTGATCTCGATGACCTTTATTGTCGCAGTCGTGCTGAGGGTTTTGGACCTGAAGTAAAGCGCAGAATATTGACCGGTACGTACGTATTGTCGGCTGGCTATTTTGATGCGTACTACCTCAAAGCGCAGCGTGTGCGACGTCTGATCAGCCAGGACTTTGCACATGCGTTCGACAAGGTTGATCTGTTGCTGGGCCCCACGACGCCGACGACCGCGTTCGCGCTTGGCGAAAAAAATGACGATCCGGTGACCATGTATCTGAGCGATATCTACACCGTTGGGGCAAGCCTTGCGGGCTTGCCCGCGATCTCCGTGCCGTGCGCGCCGGTTGACGGTCTGCCGGTCGGGTTGCAGTTGATCGCCCCGCACTTCAGTGAGCAGGCCTTGTTAAACGCCGGGCATGCGTTCCAATCTGCGACCGATTGGCATCAACTGCGGGCGCCTGGCGTATGAGTTTTGAAACCGTCATCGGACTTGAGGGGCATGCGCAGCTGAGTACGCAGAGCAAACTTTTTTCTGCGTCGCCCACCGCGTACGGTGCGCCGCCCAACTCGCAGGCCAGCCTCATTGACCTGGGTTACCCGGGTACCTTGCCGGTGCTCAACGCAGCGGTGATCGAGATGGCAATACGCCTGGGTTTGGCGTGCGATGCACAGATTGCGCCGCGCAGTGTTTTTGCGCGCAAAAACTATTTCTATCCCGATTTGCCCAAGGGCTATCAAATCAGCCAGTTTGAATTGCCCATCGTTGGGCGCGGCACGCTACGTGTGATGCACGACGACGGTACGGAAAAAATGGTTGGCATTACGCGCGCGCATCTTGAAGAAGATGCGGGCAAATCGATTCATGATCACTTTGCGAGTGACAGCGCCATCGACCTGAATCGCGCGGGGACGCCGTTACTTGAAATTGTCTCGGAGCCAGACATGCGTTCCGCCGTCGAAGCCGTGGCCTACCTGCGCACGTTGCATTCGCTGGTGCGCTATCTCGGCATCTGTGACGGCAATCTGCAAGAAGGCTCGTTCCGCTGCGACGCCAATGTTTCCGTGCGACCGCGGGGCAGTGACGTGCTTGGCACGCGCACCGAAATCAAAAATCTCAACTCATTCCGCTTTGTCGAACGCGCGATAAATTTTGAGGTGGAGCGTCAGATTGAACGGATCACCGACGGCCATGAAATAGTCCAGGAAACGCGCTTGTACGACGAGAAGCGCGACGCGACGCGTCCCATGCGCAGCAAGGAAGATGCAAACGACTATCGCTATTTCCCCGATCCGGACTTGCTGCCCGTCGCGATCGATGTGGCGCTCATCGAGTCGGTGCGTGCGACGATGCCCGAGTTGCCGGACGCCAAGCGACAGCGCTATCGCGAAGAATTTGGCTTGTCCGCTTACGACGCCGGCGTGTTAACCGCGTCGCGTGAACAGGCCGACTATTTTGAGGCCGTGCTGGCCGCCGCGAAATTGCCGCCAAAGCTCGTCGCGAATTGGGTGTCGACGACGCTTGCCGGCGCATTGAACGACGCGAATGTCGCCATCGACCAAAGTCCTGTTGAACCCGGCGCGTTGGCGCAGCTGCTGACGTTGATCGACGATGACACCATTTCGGGCAAGATCGCCAAGAATGTCTTTACCGCCATGTGGCAGGGCGAGGGCACGGCTGAACACATTGTCGAGCGGGACGGTTTGCGGCAAATTACCGACAGCGGGGCGATTGATGCGGTCGTTGAAAATGTGCTCGCGGCTAACGCGCCACAGGTTGAACAATTCCGCGCCGGCAAGGAACAGGTGCTGGGCTTTTTGGTGGGTAAGGTCATGCAGCAAACTCAGGGCAAAGCCAACCCGGCAAAGGTTAATCAGCTATTGCGTGACAAATTGAAGGGTGGCTCATGAGCGACGCCGATCGCGATTGTCTGCACCGGTTTGTCTTCGACGAACACAACGTGCGCGGTGAGCTGGTGCATCTCAATACCAGTTTCGAAGCCGCACTAGCCAACCATCCTTATGATGCGGCATCAAGGCGCGTGCTTGGACACGCGTTGGGCGCGGTCGCGCTATTAACGTCCATGCTCAAGTTTGACGGGACGTTAACGTTGCAGTTGCAAAGCGACGGCGCGCTAAGGCTGCTCGTTGCCCAGTGCACCAATGCCCTGGCGTTACGTGGCTTGGTGCATATGGATGAGGGGGTCGATGCAAAGGCCGGCATTGGCGGCATCGCGCAAGACGGCCGGCTGGTGATCACGATTGATCCGGATAAGGGTCAACGCTATCAGGGCATCGTGCCGCTTGAGGGCGATACGGTTGCCGCTTGTCTGGAGCAGTACTTCGCACGATCCGAGCAACTGCCCACGCGATTGTGGCTGGTCTCTGACCAATCCAGTGTTGTCGGTATGATGCTGCAGAAACTGCCGGACCAGGCGGTGGCAGACGAAGCCAAAGCGCAGCCCGCGCCCGACCGCGATGCGTGGAATCGTCTGTCAACCCTAGCCGAGACCATTACGCGCGACGAACTGCTGACGCTGGACAACATCAGTATTTTGCACCGCCTGTTTCACGAAGAAGACGTGCGCCTGTTTGACCGCGATCCGGTGTCCTTTCGTTGTTCATGCGCGCGCGAGCGGGTGGCTCAGGCGCTGCGCGGTTTGGGTGCCGAAGAGGTCAATGACATTCTGCGAGAACACGGCGGCGTCACCACGACCTGCGAGTTTTGCAACAAGCGCTACGAGTTTGACGGCGTTGATGTGGCGGCACTATTTAAGAAGGCGGCGAGCGATTCGTCGACGACGCAGCACTGATGTCTGACCAACGCCCGACAGAATTACTGAAACTTTGGCGCGGTGGCGACGAGGTCGCGCGTGACGAATTGCTCAGTGTTTTGTACAACGATCTGCGTCGCGTTGCGGCATCGCTTTTAAAAGGCGACTCGATGCGTCTGGAGCTCGATCCGACCGAGTTGGTCAATGAGAGCGCAATGCGGCTGTTGGGTTTATCGCGGATTGATTGGAATGATCGGGCGCATTTCATGGCCGTAAGTGCCAACGTGATGCGCCGTGTGCTGGTCGACCAGGCGCGGCGCCATCGTGCGGTAAAGCGTGACGGTCAGCATGTCACGCTGTTGACCAGTTTGCCCGCCGTGGCGCGCGACGTAGATTTGATTGCGCTGGATGAGGTGCTGTCGCAGCTGGGCGAGCTGTCCAGCGAGCGGGCTACTATCGTGGAACTGCGGTTTTTCGCCGGAATGAGTAATGAAGAGATTGCCGTAGCCCTGGATATCTCTCCCAGTACGGTAAAACGACGTTGGCGCGTCGCCCGTGCGTGGCTCGCCGACGCGCTCGCTCAATCCTGACCCCCCAAAGTGCTTGATTCTCGGCAGTTCAGCTCTTAATATAACAATATCTTTATATCCTGATTAAAACATGCTTGATGCGCTTTCCCCCTATGTGACCGTATTGAAGGCCACTGCCGACCCCAGTCGTCTGCGGCTTTTGGGCGTGTGCGCGCAGGGCGAATTCACGGTGTCCGAACTGACGCGTATTCTCGGTCAGAGCCAGCCCCGCGTGTCGCGTCACCTGCGCACGTTGTGCGATGCCGGCCTGGTGCTGCGCTTTCGCGAGCGGCATTTTGTCTTTTATCGGGTGCCGGCGCGTGGGCCACGGCGCAAGTTGGTCAGCGTGCTGTTGGCGGGCCTCGACGCCGAAGACGCAACGCTGGCGCAGGACCGCACGGTGATGGCCAAGGTTTTAGCGGAGCGCGATGCGCGCGCGCGTGAAGTGATGGCCGCAACGGGCGCGCGTAGCGACGCCGAGCCGTTTGCAGACGATGATGTCTGCGATGAAATTTGCCAGCACATCAATCTTGATAGCCTTGGCGATCTGCTCGATATCGGTACCGGTACGGGCCGTGTATTGAAGTTGCTCGCGCCGTTCGCACGCAGCGCTGTGGGCATCGATATTTCATCCGATATGCTCAATGTCGCGCGCAGCAATTTGTCGGCGGCGGGGCTGGGTAGCGTCATGATTCGTCATGGCGACATGTACCGGTTGCCCTATCCTGACGATACTTTCGAAACCGTCACGATTGACAACGTGTTGAGTCATGCGCGTTCCCCGCGCCGTGCATTGGAAGAGGCGGCACGTTTGTTGCGACCAGACGGTGCGTTGCTGGTCCTCGAAACGGTAGCTGAACACGGCGGCGCAGAAGTGTCCGACGCGTCGTTGGATGAATGGACGCGAGACACCACGCTCAGGTTGACCAAGAGTCGCCGTGTGGGCCGCGACGATTTGGTCGTTGAATTATTTTTTGCTCACAACACAAGCGACGCCGTTGCGGCATAGGTGTGTCAGGTGATTTCTAGGAGACAGTTTTGAGTCAGGCGCTGGATATTTCGTTCGAGTTTTTCCCCCCCAACACCGAGCGCATGACGCAGACCTTGTGGAAGTCGGTGGAAGTGTTGGCGCCTTTGCGCCCACGCTTCGTGTCGGTGACCTATGGCGCCGATGGCACCACCCGCGAACGCACGCACAGGATTGTCAGTGATCTTCAGCGCAATACGGATCTGACGCCCGCGGCGCACCTCACGTGTATTGGCGCGACGCGCGATGAGGTGACGGCGATTGCCCGCCGTTATCATGAAGACGGTATCCGCCATCTTGTAGCTTTACGTGGTGACCTGCCCGAAGGCCAGCACACCGCGGGCCCCGGTTACACCTATGCGCTGGAGCTTATCGAAGACCTCATGAAGGTCGCTGATTTCGATATCACCGTGGCTGCCTATCCCGAAGTGCACCCCGAAGCGCGCAACGCCAATGCGGATCTTGATGTGCTCAAGCGCAAGTTTGACGCCGGTGCCAAGCGTGCGGCGACACAGTTCTTTTTTGAAGCCGATACATTTCTGCGCTTTCGTGACCGCTGCGCCGCTGCCGGGATCGAACAGCCTATCGTGCCCGGTATTTTGCCGGTGACTAATTTTGCGCGGGTTGAGGATTTTGCGCAGCGCTGTGGCGCACGTATTCCCCAGTCGTTACGCACGCGTTTCGAAGGTCTGGATGACAATCCACAGACGCGCAATTTGATTGCCGCCAGTGCCGCCATCGAGCTGGTGCAGGCCTTGCGCCGGGAGGGCGTAACGCAGTTTCATTTTTATACGCTCAACCGCCATGAGCTGACCTATGCGATTTGCCATGATTTGGGCGTGCGCCCCGTGACGTCACCCGCGGCGGCGCTCGCATGACCCGCGCCAGCCGAGCCGTGCTCAGTGCGGCCTTGCGTTCACGCATTCTGCTGATTGACGGTGGTTCAGGTACCACGATTCAGTCCTATAGCCTGGGCGAAGCCGATTTTCGCGGAGAGCGTTTTGCGGATTGGCCGTGCGACGTGAAAGGCCATAACGATCTGTTGTGTTTGACGCAGCCGGATGCGATCACGCAGATGCACCATGAGTTTCTGGACGCCGGTGCCCAGATCATTGAGACCAATTCATTTACCTCGAACGAGCGGGCGCTGGCGGATTACCAAATGGAGTCGCTGGTCGGCGAGATCAATCTGGCGGCCGCGCGTATTGCGCGGCGCGCAGCCGATGACGTAGCCAGCAATACTGGCATTCCAAGGTTCGTCGCCGGTTCGTTGGGACCGACCAACCGGACGGCATCGCTGTCGCCCGACGTCAATGACCCGGGCTTCCGCAACATCGACTTCGATACACTGGTTGCGACCTATCGTGAAGCGACTGACGCTCTTATTGAAGGCGGCGCCGATTTCATTATGGTCGAGACCATTTTCGATACGCTGAACGCCAAAGCGGCGCTTTATGCCGTCAACCGCGTGGCGGCGGCGCGTGGCGTAGACATTCCCGTCGCCATTTCAGGCACGATCACCGACGCGTCAGGACGTACGCTGTCCGGCCAGACCACCGCGGCGTTTTGGGCGTCCGTGCGCCATGCTAAACCGCTCATGGTTGGGCTCAACTGCGCCCTTGGCGCGGCTGCGTTGCGTCCCTATTTGCAGGAGCTTTCACAGCTTGCCGATACGTTCGTCTCGGTTTACCCCAATGCTGGTCTGCCCAACGAATTTGGCGAGTACGACGAGTCGCCGGACGATATGGCGGCCGTCATTGCGGAGTTTGCGGATGCGGGATTCGTCAATGCGGTGGGCGGTTGCTGTGGGGCGACGGCGGACCACATTCGCGCCATTGGCGAGTCGATCGCAGGCACAACGCCGCGTGTCGTTCCAAAGGTACGCGTGCGCTGTGCGCTGTCGGGACTGGAGCCGCTGTATCTGGACGATGATTCGTTGTTCGTCAACATTGGCGAGCGAACCAACGTAACCGGGTCGGCCCGTTTTCGCCGATTGATCAAGGAAAACGACTACACGACCGCCGTTGAAGTGGCGCGCGAGCAGGTTAATAACGGCGCGCAGCTGGTCGATGTCAACATGGATGAGGGCATGCTCGACTCGGTCGAGGCCATGCGCAAGTTCTTGCATCTGATTGCCGCGGAACCCGATATAGCTCGCGTGCCCGTGGTGCTCGATTCATCGAAATGGGAAGTGCTGCACGCCGGACTGAAGTGCCTGCAAGGCAAGGGCATCGTGAACTCGATCAGCCTCAAAGAAGGCGCAGACATTTTCATCGAACAGGCGCAAGAGATCCTGCGCTTTGGCGCGGCGGTTATTGTGATGGCCTTCGATGAAACCGGGCAAGCAGACACCCTTGATCGCAAGGTCAACATCTGCCGGCGCTCCTATGAAATTTTGACCCGGCAGGTGGGGTTCGATCCCCAGGACATCATATTCGATCCCAATATTTTCGCTGTCGCGACCGGTATCGAAGAACACAATCGATATGGGCTCGACTTTATCGAAGCCGTCGCGCGCATCAAGGCCGAGTTGCCCGGTGCGCGGGTTAGTGGCGGTGTGAGCAACGTGTCATTTTCGTTCCGTGGTAACAACCCGGTGCGTGAAGCCATGCATTCGGTATTTTTGTATCACGCCATCCGCAACGGTATGGATATGGGCATCGTCAACGCCGGCCAATTGACCGTGTACGCGGATATCCCGGAGGAGCTGCGCGAGCGTGTTGAGGACGTCATATTGTCTCGCCGCGACGACGCAACAGATCGCCTTCTGGCTATCGCCGATGACTATCGCGGTGATGGAACAGTGGCGAAAGTTGTCAGCCAGGCGTGGCGCGACGAAAGCGTACCGGCGCGTATTCAGCACGCACTCGTGCACGGGATCGATGAGTTTATCGTGGACGATACGGAGCTGGCACGCCAGGATGCCAAGCGCCCCATCGACGTCATCGAAGGACCGTTGATGGACGGCATGAACGTGGTGGGTGACTTGTTCGGTGAGGTCAAAATGTTTTTGCCGCAGGTGGTCAAGTCGGCGCGCGTGATGAAAAAAGCCGTCGCACATCTGGTGC
>CAYGSQ010000058.1:0-1964 GCA_964352435.1 uncultured Gammaproteobacteria bacterium
CCACCAGTCAGTTATCGAGTCAAATCCGGGAGTCGTGTGGAGAGTACCTAATAAATTCAACAACCCCAGTCGCGGTAACGCGTGTTTCGATTCGGCAATACGCACTTACGACGGGTTCGCATGCTAGGCTCAAGACCCCTCCGCGGAGGGGTTCCATACGACGGCTTCTCGCCGACTCCCGCCGGCCGTCTGCCCCCAAGGCGAGAGAACGATACAGGTGCCAATTCATCCAGAAAAATCAGTACGCTCAGGTTTAAGGGACTACTGTTGACTCGCCTTTGACACCCCCCGCCGCGTGCCAGTCAACACGCCGCGTCAAATACATCACCGCGGCCAGCATCAACCACAAGCCAACACTGCCCGCCAGCAGCGCGTAGTTTTGTGCGCGCAGTGTCATAAACACAAACGCGTAAAGCGCGACCAACGCGCCAGCGAAAATACCGGCACGCAAACGCGCTTGCAGCACAGTAATACTGTAACCACCGATGAGCGCAATGCTGGCGCTCGCGCTCAAACCGTAGGCCAGCGAGAACCCGATGTGCTCAGCAAAAGTCAGTAGCAACAAGAAGAACAGACAGTTGGCACAACCGACCAACAAATACTGCACCGCGTGCAGATGCAGGCCGCTAACCACCTCGAACAAAAAGAAACACGCAAACGACAGGGCAATGGCCAGCACGGCGTAGCGCACCGCGCGACTGGCTAGCGCGTAGGTCCCAAGCGGTGTCTTGAGCGTTGCGCCGAACAAGGATGATCTTATCTCGTGCATCCCAATACTGTTGTTCACCCAGTACGACGGGAAGTTCCGGCCCAGCCCGGTCAATTTCCAGCTTGCCGTAAACGCTGTGTCGGTCACTTCGCGGGTGGTGGGCAGGTACTGACCGTCGAAAGACGGGTTGGCCCAGTTAGCGGCCATGGTCACGCTGTTGGCGTCGCCGACGGGCGCCAGGTGAATCGAATCGGTGCCGGCGAAATGCAGGCTTGTCGCGACCTTGATGGCACCGTCTTTCAGTTCCAGCGCTACATCCGACAGCGGGGCGGCAATGTGCGGTCCCAGCGCTGGCGCGAGAGACGTTCCCGCGCCAAATTGCACACGCATTTCGTCGACTGTTGCCAGCGGGGCTTCGCGCAGGGTGCGCGGGTCGGACAGGGCAACGATGAGTTGTGCACGTGAAAAATCAATCTTGGCGTCGCGCAACCCAAGCTCGTTCAGGGGCAGCTCATCAAATCGCGCATCGAGTTCAAGCTGCGCTTCGTACACCGGCACTGTGTAAAGGCCGCGATAGCGCAATTGCGAGTCGAGCTCTACGCGCGTGTTCGCCTCCTTGGGCAGATGATAGATGACGCCCTGTACACGTCGCGGAGGACCGACTTTTTCCAGGACCGTGTGCTCGTAAGGGACGACCAGGATAGGTCCAACCAGTGTTTGTTGACGCCCCCACGCGGTCATAATGTCGTTGTGTGCCTCGTCCGCAAGCTGGGCGCGGTCACTGATAACGCCGTCAATCATTGCGGTCGGTATGAGCAAAACGAGAATCAGCACACCAATGGTGGCGAGCTTGACGGAATTGGAACGACTTAGGGCTTGTAGAAACTGGGTCATGACGATCTCCTGATGGGCCGGAGTATCACAACGCACAAAGCTAGCGGTGCCGTGGCGAACTTATGACGGATTATGGCGGGGGTGTTGGGCGTGTGGCTCTTCGTTGATCTGGACGGGCCTTGCGCCGCTGCCGTTTGGGGACGGACTTTTTGCTTAGCTTCGAATGCGCAAAAAGCCCGTCCCCAAACGGCAGCGGCTCAGGCCCTCGATTGTTCTGCGTGCCAAACGACCAGGTAATTTTTTGCTAGGTAAGAGTGCGTTCTCCTTGGGTTTTTGCCAAGTCGAACGTTTGGTGGGAAAACACTTCAACCTTGGTTGGGAAACGTGCCGACAATATATTGGCCGAGTACCACCAATGTGA
>CAYGSQ010000058.1:1974-5424 GCA_964352435.1 uncultured Gammaproteobacteria bacterium
GCACAAGGCCCGTCCAGAGCAACGGCTCCGCAGCAATGTGAGATCGCCTTTCCCGGAGCGTCACAGCACAAGTCTGGTCCAGAGAAACCGTTCCGAAGCTAAGCAAAAAGTCCTTTCCCCAATCCTCGCAGCACGATGTCTGGCCAGTATATGCGCGCCACAACCATACTAAACGTAATCCGGCTTAAGCTGACGCATCAAATTGAGCAACCGTCGATAGCTGTCGTAACGCCGCTGTTCGATGTGCCCGTCTGCAACCGCTTGCAGCACGGCACAATTCGGCTCGGTTTTGTGCATGCAGTTGTGAAAGCGGCACTCGTGGCGCAACGCATCGATCTCGATGTAACCCCGCGCGACCATCGCCGGCTCAACCGGGGCGGGCGCGTAGTCGCGTACACCCGGTGAATCAATCATGGCGCCGCCGCCGGGTAGATCGTGCAGCACGCTGGCCGTTGTGGTGTGTTTGCCTTCACCGCTGCCGCTCGACAGTTCGCCCGTGCGCAGCGCCAGATCCGGGATCAGCGCGTTAAGCAGCGACGACTTGCCCACGCCCGATTGGCCGACCAGCATAGCCAGTCCATCGCACGCGTCCGCAAGTGCGTCAACACCGGTGCCCGTGTCAGCACTGAGCGAAAATACGCGGTAGCCCAAACGGTCGAAACCGTCCAGCCAGTCCGGTCGTGCGCCGTCCGTCAAATCGACCTTGTTCCAGACAACAAACGCATCCACGCCCATCAGTTGCGCCGAGGCAAGATAGCGATCGGTGATGAACGGATCGGGTTCAGGCTGTACTGCCGTGACCACAATAAGACGATCGACGTTTGAGGCAAGGACTTCTTCGCGACCGCGACGATCGGGCCGCGTCAGCGCCGTTGTGCGTGGCTCGATGGATGCAACAACGTTGCCCTGACGATGGCGAGTAAAGCGCACCACATCTGCACACACCGGCCGCAAATTGCGACCGCGCAGCATGCACTCATGACGCACGCCGTCGTTGTCTTCAACTATGACCCGCCGGCCGTAGCTCGCAACCACCCGTCCCGATTGTTCGTCATGGGCGTGGTCGCGGCTCATGGCGTTTGAATCAGGATGTGGTCAACGCCTGCAGTTTCGCAACGCGTACTGGCCCGGGCGGGTGTGAGTCGTAAAACGTCGAATGCAGTCCATCGGGTGACAGGGCCGTCGCATTGTCGCGATAGAGTTTGACCAGCGCGTCAATTAGCGCGCGCGCGTCGCTTTGGCCCGCGGCGTATTCGTCGGCTTCAAACTCGTGTTTGCGCGACGAGTGTGCGCCCAGCGGTGTGAACGGGAACGTGAACAGCGGTGACACCATCAGGAACAACATGAGCGCCATGTGACTGGACGGCTGCGAGACGCCAAGGCTCGTGTAAAACCACGGCTGCAGCGCCAGCCAGCCAAGCACGGCCAGCCCAACCAGACCGAATGCGAAAGTCATCGCCAGACGCTTGCGAATGTGGTTCAAACGGAAATGCCCCAGCTCGTGCGCAAGCACCGCTTCAATCTCGAGTGGTTCCTCCGTATCGATGAGCGTGTCAAAATACACGATGCGTTTGTTGTTACCTACGCCCGTGAAGTAGGCGTTGCCGTGAGTTGAACGCGTTGAGCCGTCCATGACGAAAATACCGCTGGAACGAAAGCCGCAGCGTTCCAGCAACGACTCGATGCGCGCTTTCAGGGTGGCGTCCGACAGCGTACTGAATTTATTAAACAGCGGCGCAATGAACGCCGGGTAGGCCCAGGTGATGGCGAGCGAAAACGCCACCCACACGGCCCACGCATAGAGCCACCAGTATTCACCGGCACCATTCATCAGCCACAGGATGACGCCGATGAGCGGGATGCCCAGAACCAGACTGACGAGCAGTGTCTTGAGCATGTCGCCGATGTACATTTTTGGTGTCGTCTTGTTGAAACCGAAACGTTCTTCAACGACAAACGTGCGATACAGGTCGAAGGGCAAACTCAGTGCCGACATGATAATCAGCGCGCTGATAATGACCGCGACGCCGGTGCCCAGCGCGCCCAGCTCAAATCCGGCCCACCATTGATCCAGAAAATTGAAGCCGCCCATCAGCGTCCAGCCGAGCAACAGCGCCGAGTCGTAAACAGCGTCGGGCATCGCGATACGCGAATTGGCCGCCGTGTAGTCGCACGCTTTCTGGTGGTCTTCCAGAGCGATGCTGGTATCGAAGGGGGCGGGCACGGCCGCGCGCGCCTGACGCATTGCGCGAATCTGGCGCCACGACAAATACACACGCCACAGCGTGCCGGCGATCAGCGCGATCAGAAAGAGCGACGTAAACCAGTGCATACCAGCGTTCCCACGCAACGAAAAGGCGCTACAGCTTAGCCTCTGCTAAACTCACTCGCAACCATCCAAGCAACCGAAATTTATGACAAAACATAGCGAAAATTTAATCTGGCTTGACCTGGAGATGACCGGCCTCGATACCTTCGAAGACGTCATTATCGAGATCGCCACCGTGGTCACGGACAAACACCTCAATACGCTGGCAGAAGGCCCCGTCATCGCGATCCATCAGGATGACGCCGTGCTAGAGGGCATGGATGAGTGGAACACGCGCCAGCATGGGGGGTCGGGTCTTATGCAGCGGGTGCGCGACAGCGAGCACAGTGCGCAGGAAGCGGCCGCGGCCACCATCGAATTCCTCGATATCTGGGTGCCCGCCGGAGCATCGCCCATGTGTGGCAACGGCATCTGTCAGGACCGCCGGTTTATGGCGCGACTGATGCCCGAGCTGGAGGCCTTTTTTCACTATCGCAATCTCGATGTGAGCACGCTGAAAGAGCTGGCCAGGCGCTGGGCGCCCACGATGGCGGCCGGCGTGCGCAAAGCGGGCACGCATCTGGCGCTGGCAGACATCTATGATTCGATCGACGAGCTCAAATATTACCGTGAGCATTTTCTCATCACCGAATAGCGGAGCGCGCGCTGCGGCGCCATCATGATCAGCGACGCGGCCGAGCGAAACAAAGACGCGATTCTTGATGTACTGCGTGTCTGTCTTGGCACGCGCCCGCTGCGCGTGCTTGAAGTTGGCTCGGGCACGGGCCAACACGCGGCCCATTTTTCCAGGCACTTGCCACAGGTCATCTGGCAGCCCAGCGACTTTGGGCGCTACCTGCCATTGGTTAGCAGCTATGTGGCCCAGCATCCGCGGCCGAACCTGCTAGCACCCATTGAGCTAAATGTTGACGCGTTTGTTGACGTCGGTGAGATCGATGCCATCTTCAGCGCCAATACCTTGCACATCATGGGCTGGGATAGCGCGCGTCGATTTTTGCGTCAAGCCGGAGCGCGCCTGGCACCAGGTGGACAGTTGTTGATCTACGGCCCGTTTCACGTCGGCGGTCGCGCGACCAGCGACAGCAATGCGCGCTTCGATCTGGCTTTGCGCAGCGAGGCGG
>CAYGSQ010000058.1:5434-11907 GCA_964352435.1 uncultured Gammaproteobacteria bacterium
CGGGCCACATGGGTATTCGTGACCGCGAAGCTGTCTGCATTGAAGCCGACCGCGCCGGCCTGAGTTTGCAGCGCGTGTACAACATGCCTGCAAACAACCAGCTACTGCAGTTCGAGCGTCGGGCTCATACGCCGGCCAAACACGCGTGAACACACTACGGGTCGGGACCGATCTTCAATACGTGTTGCGCGAGGCGGTGGTCGGGGACCGTGAGCAGGTGGTAAACCTCGTGCGCGGTGTGCTGGACGAGTTTGCCATGCGCTGGGATCCGACGGGTGCCGATGCCCAGGTGGTCGCGATGCCGGACAGCTACGTGGACGCGGGTGGTCGTTTTTTTGTCGTGGTCGCGCCGGCTGGAACAATCGTCGGCACGCTCGGCATGATGCCGGTGTCCGCGACACTGATCGAGTTACGCAAAATGTATTTGCTGCCGTCCACGCGCGGGCAGGGCATTGGCCGTACGCTGGTTCAGTACGCGATTGACTGGGCGCGTCTGGCGGGGTTTTCGCGCATCGAGCTTGAAACCGCTGCGTCCCTGGCGGCCGCAATGGCACTGTACAAGAAGATGGGTTTTGAGCCGATGGGCGCGGCGAGCTGTCAAAGCGCCTGTGAATTTCGCCTGCGCCTTGATCTGCATGACACTAATACAGGAACCCAACTATGAGCCGAATTAACCTACAACGCGTGCTGATGTGCAGCGGACCGCTGCTGTGCTGCGTCTATGGCGTGGTCGGCTGCGCGCCGAACCAAAACGATACGTCGGCCACCGCAGCGTCGGTTGTGGCGGCCGTTGACGAGGCGACTGATGAGGATGCGAATGCGGCCATAGCTGCCGGTGTGCCGTCTACGGACATTGTCCTTGTGTCTTTGAAAAGGGTGCTTGATCGCGATGAGTACACGCCGGCCAAGGAGATTGTGCGCAGGCGCGGCTACGACAATCAGCCGTCGTTCAGTGCGGACGGCCAAGCGATCTGGTTCAGCAGTATTCTGGACGGTGAGCAGGCGGATGTTTATCGCTACGACATCCGGGGCGGCGATATCACACGCATCACCAACACGCCCGAAAGCGAGTATTCGCCGACGCCGCTGAAGCAAGGCGGCTTCTCCTGCATTCAGGTTGCGCTCGACGGCAGCCAACGACTGTGGCGTTACGACGACGCGGGCAAGGCGCAAGCGGCAATACGCGCGGATGTCACCGGCGTCGGCTATCACGCCTGGATTGGCCCCGAAGCTCTGGCGCTGTTCATTGTTGATGAACCGGTACGCCTGGAGCTGGTCAAAACCACCGGCGACGCGCGTGAAACTGTGGCCACGAACATAGGCCGCGCGTTGCACTACACGGCGCGCGGCACGTTGGGCTACGTGCAAAAAAATGCCGATAACACCGGCACGGTGAACGAACTGGATGTGGCTTCAGGACAAAGCACGAGGCGCGCGCAGCTACCGGCGGAGGGTGAGGACCTGGTGTGGCTTGCGGATGGTTCTGCGCTGACGGCGAATGGGCGTACGGTTTACCGGTTGGCCCCGGAGGCAACGACCTGGCAACCGGTCGTCAATCTTGCGCGCTCCGTACATGGCGATATATCGCGTATGGCCGTGGATCCACAGGGCCAGTGGCTTGCGTTAGTTGTAAGCGAAAGCGAAGGCTAATTTTGCGCCCAGGGTGTGGGCGTGCCTGTGCTGCATCCTAGCTCGCGTGCCAGCTCGCGCAAGGTGTCCACACGTAGTTTGGACGCCGGGTGCGAGGCGAACCACGCGATCGACGAAATTGACGCATCATCTTTGATATTGCGTGCGAAGAAGTCTTCGGCACCGCCACTGTGACCGTAATAGTCGCACACGATCGCCAGACCCAGGCGGTCGGCGGCCAATTCGCGCTTGCGACCGTATTGCAGCTGCGCCGCGTTGGTCGGTACGCCAATCAGTTGTGCATCCAGCCCACCGCTGTTGCCGAAGGCCAATGCCTGCAGTCCGGCTAAAATTATCGAGCGCCCGACAGCGCGCAAATGATCGCGATTGTCCAGGTGGCCCAATTCGTGGCCCAGCACCATGGCCAATTCATTCTCCGACTCGACGTCATCAAGCAGGCCACGCAACACCACAATGACGCCGCCCGGCAATGCCATAGCATTGACCATATCGTCGTCGAGAATCATCAGGTGATAGCGCTGCGCCGAGCGGCCGCTTTGCTCGATGAGTTGGTTGAACAATTCTCGCGTGTAGGTCGCAGCGTCGGTGTCGAGGGTTTCGCCAAATTGCGCCTGCATCGTTTCGATCATCTGCGGGCGTAGCTCAATACCCGTGTCGGGGTCCAGACGATCCACAATCTGATCGACGGCAAAACCGGTGGCAAAATAGAGCGCTGTGACAATGATCAGGACGGCGACACCCAATCGCAGTACTTCGCGTAGCGGGTGCTCGTGCGATCGATTAATGCTCTCGTCAGGTGCTTTGGGCGTATATTTCATTGCTTGTGGCCCGCGCGTCAACGGCGGTACCGTAGGCGTGTACTTCGACAGTGCCAAGACCCTGGCCACCTTTGCCGGCAAGTGTGCTGGTTTCAATGCGACAGTTGACGATTGCGCTGGCATCGCCGGCACGTTCTTTCATGCGCAATATGGCTTCGCGGCGGCCGCGATCCAGCAGCGTTTCGTAGGCGCCTATGCGTCCACCAAAAAAGTTGCGCAAGGCGGCCAGCAATTGCTTGAAGCGATCGACGGAAATAACCACGCTGCCATTGACCATGCGCGCGTTGTCATAGTCGGTGTTCAGCGGAAACTGTCCGTCCGCATCCTCGAACGTCAGCAGCGGCAGATGCAGCGATTGTGCCTCGCGCTTTTCGATTGACAGATAGTGCCGCTTTTCAAGATACGAGCCGATAAAGTACGCGGCTACCAGCAACAAGAATGGTAGTACGTAGACCAGCAGCAACATGGTCATGTCAATCGCCGTTACTCAACGCGTACGGCTGTGCCGTAGGCAAACAACTCGGCGGCGCCAGGCGCTACGGTCGAGGTCGCAAAGCGTACGTTGACGATCGCGTTGGCGCCCAACTTTTGTGCCTGCTCGATCATGCGGCGCGTCGACTCATCACGCGACTCATTGAGCAGCTCGGTATAGCCCTTCAGCTCGCCACCAAAAATATTTTTGAGGCCCGCGGCAATATCGCGTCCCACATGTTTGGCACGGATGGTGCTGCCGTTGACCAGGCCAAAGTGCTCGACAATTTGTTTGCCCGGTACGGACTGAAGAGTGGTGATTATCACGATGTATCCAGTGTTAGAAAACGGGAAAAATAGGGCGATTAAAAGTAGCGCTTCAAGGTGTCACGCAGTTGCTTGGCGCCGTCACGAGCGGCGCTACGGTGATCTTCTTTTTCGAGACTGCGCTCGACGTCACGCAGTTTGTCTTCCACTTCCTGCCAACGCTGCGCGTAGGTTTCACGCACCGATTGGTCGTCATCGTCGCCGCGGGCGTAGGCTTCGCCGAACAGATCGATCCAGCGCTCGGTAGCGTGACCGGCGCGCAGCAGGCGATAGAAGGGCTCGCCGGGCTTGCGCGACACCAGCGCACTGTAAATACCGATAAACATCGAGCTGGGAATAAGCAGCAGATCGCGCAGGCCATCGATCACAAGCTTGAGCTGAAACACGATCACGTCGCGCAACACCTCGACGCGATTGCGTACAGGCAGGTTTTCGCCGTCGTGATGTAACGATGGTTCGGTCATTCGACCTCAACGCCCCCCAGGAACAGTCGGGTTTCGATCACGGTATCGGGGTTGAGTGACATGCTTTCGATTTTTTGTTCAAGGAACCAAAGTGCCAGATCCGGATGATCGGACGGTCCCTGACCGCAAATGCCGACGTACTTGCCGGCTTTGATGCAGGCCCTGATGGCAAGCTCCAGCAGCACTTTTACCGCCGGGTCGCGTTCGTCGAAGGCGTTGGCAACAATCGCGGAGTCGCGATCAAGACCGAGCGTTAGCTGAGTCAGATCGTTGGAGCCAATGGAAAAGCCGTCGAAGTACTCAAGGAACTGGTCCGCGAGCAGCGCGTTGGACGGCAGTTCGCACATCATGATGTGCTTGAGGCCATTGCTGCCGCGCTCCAGGCCAAATTTGGCCAGAAGTTGGGACACCGCTTTGGCTTCGGTCAACGTACGCACGAAGGGCACCATAATCTGCACGTTCGTCAGGCCCATCTCATTGCGCACGTGGCGCAGTGCTTCGCATTCCATTTGGAAACAGTCGACGAATGACGGGTCGACGTAACGCGATGCGCCGCGGAACCCGAGCATCGGATTTTCTTCGTGTGGCTCGTACAGTGTGCCGCCAATCAGGTTGGCGTATTCGTTCGATTTGAAATCGGATAAGCGTACGATGACCGGCTCGGGGGCAAACGCGGCGGCGATGGTCGCGATGCCCTCACACAAACGCTGCACAAAGAACTCGCGCGGTGACGCATAGCCACGCATTTGCTCGGATATCGTGGCTTTGAGATCGCTATCGAGCTGGTCGAATTCAAGCAGCGCACGGGGGTGAACACCGATCATACGGTTGATAATAAATTCGAGACGTGCAAGGCCCACGCCGGCATGGGGCAGGGCAGCGAAGTCGAATGCACGGTCGGGGTTGCCGACGTTCATCATGATCTTGACCGGCACGTCGGGCAGTGTGTCGAGCTCCAGCTCGTCGTGATCGAACGCGTGTTCGCCAGCATAGACCGTACCCGTGTCGCCTTCTGCGCAACATACGGTGACCGGATCGCCATCTTTGATGACGCGGGTTGCATTGCCCGAACCCACCACGGCAGGAATACCCAGTTCACGCGCAATGATCGCTGCGTGGCAGGTACGGCCGCCGCGGTTGGTGACGATGGCTGCGGCGCGCTTCATGACCGGTTCCCAATCCGGGTCGGTCATGTCGCTGATGAGAACGTCGCCAGCCTGGACGCGATTCATTTCGCTGGCGTTACGGATAACGCGGGCAACACCGGCACCAATCCGGTGGCCAATGCTGCGGCCTTCGCACAGCACGGCACCACGAGTTTTGAGCGTATAGCGTTCAATGACCTGAGCGCGTGTACGACTGCGTACCGTCTCCGGGCGCGCCTGCAATATGAACAGCGTGCCGTCGCGGCCGTCCTTACCCCATTCGATGTCCATGGGGCGGTCGTAATGTTGCTCGATGGTCACGGCCTGACGCGCTAACGATTCGATATCTTCGTCGCTCAGGCAAAATCGATGGCGATCGTCCGCGTCGACGTCGACGGTGTCGACCCCGCCGCTGCTGCCATAGATCATCTTGATGGCCTTGCCACCCAGATTGCGTCGCACGATGGCCTTCTTGTTGGCGGCGAGAGCGGGTTTGTAGACGTAATACTCGTCCGGGTTGACGGCGCCCTGCACCACGGTTTCACCCAGCCCGTAGGCGGCGGTGATAAACACGGCATCGCGAAAGCCCGACTCGGTGTCCAGAGTGAACATGACGCCGCTGGTACCCAGGTCAGAGCGGACCATGCGCTGAATGCCCGCCGACAGTGCAACGTCGGCGTGAGCAAATTCCTGATGCACACGGTATGAAATGGCGCGATCGTTAAACAGGGACGCAAACACTTCCTTGACCCGCAACAGCACGTCGTCTTTGCCGCGAACATTGAGGAAGGTCTCTTGTTGTCCGGCAAACGATGCGTCGGGTAGATCTTCGGCGGTGGCGGACGAGCGCACCGCCACGTCTATATTGTCCCCGAGCGCCTCGTAGCCTGCGACGATGGCCTGCTCAAGCTTTTTCGGGAACGGTTGGTCGATGACCCAGTCGCGAATCGTCTTGCCGGCGATGGCCAGCGCATCGACATCATCGACGTCCAGTTCGTCGAGCAGTGCGTTGATGCGCTTGTCCAGCTGGCCCTCGGTGAGAAACTCACGAAAGGCATCCGCGGTGGTCGCGAATCCGCCCGGCACCTGGACGCCCAGGTCGCTCAGTGCGCCTATCATCTCGCCAAGCGATGCGTTCTTGCCGCCCACTTGATCGATATCAGCGAGCCCCAGTTTTTCAAATTTTATGGTGTAGCTTTGCAACGGGCAGACCTTAGTGTTATTGCTTAACGTGATCGATGACGGGCGGGCGCCTGTCGCCAAATGGAGTCATTGAAACCAATGAGAAAGCGCACGGTCTTTTTCGTGTCGGATCAAACCGGCATTACCGCGGAAACCCTCGGACAAAGTCTGCTTACGCAATTTGAAGAGGTTAGTTTCCGGCGAATAACTCTGCCATTTATAGCCACCGTTGACAAGGCGCAGGATGCGGTCCATCGGATCAATCTGACCGCTCAGGTCGAAGGGTTTCCACCTATCGTGTTTGCGACCTTCGTACAGGAAAGTTTGCGCGATATTGTGGCCCAATGTGACGGACTGTTCCTGGACTTTTTCGGCGCGTTTATCGATCCGCTCGAGCGCGAATTGGAAGTCAAGTC
>CAYGSQ010000059.1:0-9073 GCA_964352435.1 uncultured Gammaproteobacteria bacterium
CGTATGCGGGAAAGTGAGGTGTCGGCGCTCGATGCCGTACGCGACGCCATCTCCTCGCGCCTGCGGCCCATCGCGATGTCGACGCTCACAACATTGTGCGGCTTGTCGCCGCTGGTGTTTCTTCCCGGGGCGGGCACTGAGCTTTATCGCGGCGTGGGCGCCATTGTTCTGTTCGGGATTCTTGGCGCGGCGATCGTATCGCTCACGATGCTGCCCGCGCTCACGGTGATGGTGTTGCAGTGGTTCAAGCCGGTATGGGGTATCGCATCTATCGATGCAGCGCCAGGATCTGCGACGCCGAGCTAATGCGTGCGGGATCTTGCGCCGCTGTCGGCGCTTACTGGTATATCCCGAATCCACCCCCTCCCCCTTGTACGAAGAACACTGTAGACTACGGTTTAGACCGACACTACAGTAATCAGGGGACGCACGATGGACGCGACAGGGGTAAGAGTTTTGGCCCTGGTGTTTTGCACGACAGTCATGTGGTGCGCGGTGGGGGCTGTGCTAGCTCAGGAAACGGTCGAGCCGAGATTCCGCTATGAAGCGCAATGGCAGACGCTGACTGCCGCAGACAATCACACCGACGCCGCGCTGCTTGCCAAAACCTGGGTCAATGATGCGATCGTTCAGTTCGGTGACGGCGCGGCCGAGACCTTCCCCCCGCTCACTCACCTTGCAAGCTCGTACGCTGCGAGCGATAAACGCGCGCTGGCCATCAATACCTATCGCCGGGCTATCGAAGTCGGCGAGCGTCAACTCGGCACGTTCTCGCGCTCGCTGGTCGGCCCGCTGGTCAAGCTGGGCGAGTTGCTGCAAGCGAACCGGCAATACGAAGAAGCCGTCTCGACTTTGGCGCGCGCCAAAAACATTACCCATCGCATTGAGGGGATCTACAATACAGAGCAAACCGGTATTGTCGAAAAACTCAGCGATCTATATTTGCAGCTTGATGATGTGCAACAAGCGGGTCGCGAACAGCGGCTGTTATACAGCTCCAATGTCCGCGAAGTCGGAGAAAACAGCCCCAATATTGTTCCCGCGCTGCATCGCCGGGCTGAGTTCAACCTCAAGATCAACCGTCATCGAGACGCCCGTCAATATCTCCATCGCGCCGTCGAGGTGCTGGAAAATGCTTATGGTCCAAACGATGTACGTATCGTCGAGACCTTGAATATGATCGCCGCGACGTTTCTCGAAAACGAAAATTCGTCACTCCCGCGAGAAGGCCTGCTGGCCCTGCGCCGCGTCGTCTCAATTTATGAGGCTCAGGACAGCGTCGATCAGGCTGACCTGCTTGGCGCGAAGACCGCTCTGGGCGACTGGTACATCGCTACAGGGCGACGTACGCTCGGATTAGAGACCCATCTTGAAGCCATTGCGGCAGCACGTGAGGCTGGTTTTAGCGACGCTCTCATTGACGAGTTCTACGCCAAGCCAAGGCCTTTGACAACAAAAGCGCGGCCGGAAGACAGCAGCCGGCTGGGGCTGCAGCGCTATAAACATACGTCGTCGGCGGTCGTAATTGACAGCCTGGACGGCAGCATTATCTTCGAGTTTGACGTAAGCGAGCGCGGGGTTCCAAACAATATCCGCGTCGTTAAGGACACGATTGGGCGCCACCGCCTGGTCAACATGTTGCGCACCTGGGTTGCACTGGTGGTTTACCGACCCAAGTTTGAAAACGGCGAAGCCGTGGCCACCCAGGGGTTACGCCGCGAATTCGAGTTTTGAAGGACTGGCCGATTCGGCTGATCGGCGCCTAGTTCCCGTCATGCGTCGCCGACAAGCGGTAAAACGTCACGACGTCGCCATCGCTGCCGTCGCCCGAATTGTTCTGCGTGTAGGCCCCGGCCTTGAAATACATCCACTCGTCGGCGCGATCGTACCCGCTGTCCAACTGATTCATGTTGATCGACAGGGAGGCGATTTCGGGACCGTTGAAATCACCGCGGCGAATGACCACAGCAATGTCCGCATCAACGTTCGTAATTGTGTAGGAAAAAAGCTCACCCAACGCAATACCATTGGCGGGCGCGTTGGTGCATGACTCGTTGCCGATCATGAAAAAATCAACATCGGAATCGTCGCGAATCTCATGGGCAAAGTAGATGCACCCCCTGGGCTGACCGGCGCGGTGGCGATAATAAAGACGCAAAGGCTCATCCTGGTCAGCGTGTATCTGCCCAATAATGACACGCCCAATCTGACTGCTTGAGCCGGACGTGGTCACCTGGTTCACTCTCAACGTGCCGCTCAGCACGCCGTTATAGCCGCCCCAGTTATCACGATCGCCAGGCTGGTAGCCCAGCGCCCAATTGTTTTTCGTGACACCTCTGTCATCGATACTGGTATTCCCCGCGCGAAGCATTTCACGCAGCTCTGAACGAACAAAGCCTGAGTTACACGAATCACTCGTCGTCTGCCCGTCGATGCGGGTGACAAAACGCATGCCGCCATCCGCGTGCGTAAAAAAGAAGGCGCGCGATGCATCGCTCAACGGGTTTGGCTCACTCCACGCGTCTTCTTCTGTTCGCTCTGCCTTACACGAATCGTCCGGGCGCGGTGCGGGCGTATCAATCGCCCATTTGCTGAGATCGAAGTTCTCCCAGGGTTCGTTGTCGGGGTCCAGGCCAAATCCCGTCGGTGGCGGCGGGTTAACCGTACCCGTCTTCATGCCCAGCCAGTCCAGATTGAACGCCGAGGACGCAACATCAGGACGCAGCGCGGGGCTACCCGTGCCGTCATTGGGCATAGTCTGCGCGTAAACCGAACTGGTGATGAGCACGATCGCGGTGAGCGTATATTTTGCGGAGTGATTCATGCCGTAAGCTTCAATCACTTCCCGCGCGCGATCAAGTGTTTTGAATTGAATTATGTTCAAACACTCGTCGCGTTCACGACCATGGAAGTTTACTGCATGCCGCTGCGGCTACCGCTTTAACGTCTTAGCTACCGCACAACGCCGTCACACCACTTGGCCCGGGGGCGGCAAAGAACAGCGTCCGCAGCGACCCAAGATCAACGACATTGACGACGCCGTCACCATTCAGATCGTAGAGCGCCGTCGATGTGAAGAAAGCGGTTCTGAACAAGCCAAGATCGAGCACATTAACGATGCAGTTGTTGTCGAAATCGGCATCGCAGGCGTTACCGTAATCATCGCCATCCGAATCGAGCTGGTCGCTGTTCGCGGTGAACAGACAATTGTCCTCGGGGTCCTCAACGCCGTCCTCATCCGCGTCCAGGACAGCCGTGCTAATCGTGAGATCGATGGCGAAGGGCGAGGCGTTGTTGAGTGGTGCATTGGAGGCGCCAACAAATGTGCCCCAACCGCCTGCCGCGCCAATCGCGACGCCAATCAGACTTGTTGCCGTGCTGTCGTACCACAATGAGACCGCGCCATGCTCGAATACATTGCCGCTGGCCAGGTCGAATTCGAGCAGCGCTACGCCTGCATCGTCAAGCAGCAGGCCAATCGCCTCTGCGATCGCCTCGGCTTCCTGTTCTGTGGTCACATCCAGCGTCGATGCCCACGCGTTATGCGTGCGGCTACCGGTGAAGTCGACATCGTAGACGGTCCCGCCCACGGTCAGTCCCGTGATACCCGTTGCAGCGGTCTCGGCCGCATTGTATTGAATCGTTTGAGCGTTCGCTGCATTGGCCGCGAAAAAACAGGCCACAAGCGAAAGTAAAAGAGGTGTTGTTCGTTTCATTATTTCCCCCCGAGGGAATCTCACAATGTTTGTTTGTGCGAATCCAGAACATCCGCCATATATAGATAGGCGCAGGTGGGCGGGAAAACGTACCAGGATTATCGAAAATTCTTTGCTGCCCGAAAGAAGACAGACCGATTATTTACTGGTGGCGGCCAACAAACCGGCCTCTTCGGCACTTCCTTCAACGCCTTCCAGCAGTGAACCCAATAGTTCATCAAGCTGTGTGCGCTTGCGTGGCGCCAACGCATTGAGTGCATCGGCGACGATCGCGACGCGCACCGCGATCGCCTCGTCCAGGATAGACATGCCGGCACTTGTCAGTCGCACCAGTACGGCGCGACGATCCGTACTGGACGCTTCACGGGTCACCATGTCGCGCTCGATCAAACGACTCACCCTGTGGGTCATGGCCGCACTGCTCATCCGGGTCTCTTCGGCGAGACGCGTGGCGGGCAACTGATAGGGCCGCCCTTGGCGCCGAAGCGCTGACAAGACGTCGTACTCCCACAGGCTCAGCCCAAGCGGCTCCAGCGCGCGGCTCGCACCGCTGGTCAGGATATCGGCCAGGCGTTGAATTCGTACGGCAACCCCGAGACTGGCCAGATCGATATCCTGACGATCATTTTCCCATTGATTCAATAAGTTATTAACACTGTCATTATTCATGGGGACTAGCCTACAGGGCATATATTTTGATATCAAATTACTTGACATCGAACAAAATCCGCAGGATATTCGATCTGTGACATCAATCTGTTGCCAACACTAAGAGGATCAGAGCAATGGGTAGGAAGAAGTGGGAAGCGAATGACGAGTATGACGACGACTTTGCGTGGTCGGACGACCCGGACTATAACGAAGACGAACTGAGCTTCGAAAAGCCCAGCCGTGCGCGTCTCAAAGCGAAGGACATTCGCCGGATACGCAACCGGATGGCTGAGCGCCAGAGCGAGAGCTGGTTGCAGCACGACACGGTGGACTGGGACGACTATGACCTGGGTGCTGCCGACGACGACACATTCAACCGGCATTTCCAGCCAGACTAAACATACCCGGGCGGCCTGGCCGTCACAAAGAACATCGAGGGGGAATGGCGCGCCGGTACGTAACTGGCGCGCCATTTTTTTTGCCGCGTTCGTGAATACGCGCAATGACCGTGAGTAGAAGCCCTCAATGTGGCCACGCAAATCCTTGATTTAGACGCGTCATCATAAATCATCACCAATAATCACTAAACGCCAACGACACCAAGCACGGCTGGCTCGCATGCTGCGACGTCACTCATTAAGCAGAGACGTTTATGCGACCCAAAGCACTGCTACGTGTGGCTCTGATCGAGTGCCGCTGCGCCTTACGAGCCGTGGGTAGTGCAGGACGGCCAATTGCTAGCGGCGCAAAACCCGGCATCCGCCGGACCGCTGGCGCGCGCTACTCAAGCTACTCAGCACCAATGACCGGACACGGTCGCCTCAGAACCAACAGTAAATCGGAGACATCATGAATACGATCAAGACACTAATAATCGGACTCGCACTACTCGCACCCATGGCTCACGCCGACTCGGATCGCGAGCAGATCACAGCCGCGATGGAGTGCTTCTATCAGTGGGACCTGCACGGCGGTAAGGAGCATTCATCCAAGTGTATTTCCGAAACGGTGCTCTACCATCGCATCGATGAAAACGGCCAGCACTCACACGGGACGCCACCGCTGGACAATGACACGGGCAAAGGCACCGAAGCGGTCATCCACAACCTGATTGATATCGACATCTACAACGACATGGCGGTTGTGACATCGCTGCATCGCTATCAACCTGAGTCGCCGCGCAACACCTACGTCAAAAACATTGTGCTGTTCAAGCTTGCGGATGGCTGGCGCATCACGAACGTCGCCTGGGGACGCGTTACCAACGACCTGTAGGCAATCAGTCAGGCCGGCGCGTGCGCATAATGTCACTGTGCGCGCTGGCCGCTGTGGTCTTGGCAATGAATCCGTCGCGCACGCTGAAAAACTCATAGCGCTCTACGATATCTTGCAGCCGCGTCATGTTCAGATTCGCATCGAAGTGCAGTAAATCGGTAGACACGTCGCGTGCATGGCAATAGATGCTTCCCTGGTCCAGCTGGTAGCGCAACTGATAGCGCCATACTGGTTGAACACAGTCGCGCAATGCCGTCAGTTCAAGGCCGCCCCGAAACGGCGTCAGGCTTTGGTCGAGAAAAAGCTGCTGGTGATCGTTGCGCGAAGAGAAGGCCCAGCGTTCGTCCAGCGCTACGGTTTCACCTGTGCGAATTCGATAATGATATGCGCGCCACCGCTGATCCAGGTAGTGACTGAACGACAAGGTCTGCGCATCGTGCCACTGTACGGCGTAGGCGGGCAGCGTCAGTGAAATGTCATGCACAAACGCGTTGTCGCCGAGAGAATAGACCAGAATACCGGTATTCGTATTCGCTAAAAGGTGACGATCATCGGTCGACCAGACCAAATCATAAAAGCGACGTCCGCTGTCCGGCGGCTCGATGGCCGTCAGGCTCTCGTCACGAAAATTCTTGATCCAGATCTGGCTGTCGCCTGAACGTTTGGACACGAACGCCAGCTGGTCTGAGCTGTTTGAAATGGCGGGCAGATAGTCCATCACGGCAGAATTAAAACGGGCCGTTGGAAATTGTGCTATTTCGATGTCCCGGTTGAATAAATACGAAGTAAACAGATAGTCGCGAGCCACGGCGTCCGGGCTGTGAATGCGTCGCGGACTGCTGATGCGGCGGCTGTCAGAAACGATGCTCCGGCTAACGCCCGTGATCAGCGATGTTTCCAGTAGCTGATACGACGGATGTTTGGACGGATGTACAACGGACTGGTCACGATGGCTCCAGATCGCGCTATCAAGACTGTAGTCAAATGTCTGGCGCAAGGCAAAGCTGTCGGTGGAGGGGTCCAGCTCGTAAACCGATGTTTTCCCCGGCGCATGATTGCTAAGCAGCAGCAGCGCGCCGCTTTGTGGATGCACGTCAACGTAGTGGTTGCCATAGCCCTGAGCGACCGGCTGCGATAGTCGCCGCTTTGAACCGCGCTCAAGGTCGAGCGCGTAGACCGCATATGGGGCAAACACCGTGGCGCGCTCCACGAAATACAGCGTCGAATTATCCAGGGACAGGGATAACTCTGAATAGCTACCCGGTACGCATTGATAAAGAACCTCGGCCGACCGCGCTGCAAACTGCGCTCGCTCGATGCGATGAAACTCACAGCGCTCACCGTCGCTGTACTGATACACGGCGAAAGCGTCGCCATGCGCCCACGTTGCAAAGTCGGCGTGCCCGTTCGGCGCACTAACGGGCAACGATTCAACGCCGCCCCCTGACGCCTGATAAATCTGATTCCAGTCCCCATCGCTCGCGGTGTAAAGCAGCGTCTGACCATCGCTGGCCAGATCCGCATTGAACTGCGACACGGCCAGCCGCGAAAGCGGCACGATCGATTGGCCTTGCGGCGCCGGTGGCGGGGGTTCCGACCGCGCGAAAAAATAGATCAAAGACAGCCCAAGCAGGCCAAGGCCTATGCTCAGACCGGCTAACAATGATGATGACGGTCCAGAGCGATCGGCCGGCGTGCCGGCCGTGGCAGCAGAATGCTCTATCGCGGTCACGTCGGCGATCAGTCGATATCCCAGCTTCGGTATTGTCGCAATGTACTTGCGCGACTTTTCGTCGTCTTGCAACGCCTTGCGCAACAAGACGATCACGCGATTGATGGAATTGTCGGAAACAACCTGTCCGTACCAGACGGCACTCAGCAATTCGTCGCGCCCAATGTCGCGACCCGGGTGCTGGCAAAAATAGGCGAGCAGTGCCGCAGTCTTTGGCTCCAGCAATAGATCGCGATCGCCGCGACGCAAGCGCCGGGAATCCGCGTCAAAATCGTAGTTGCCAACTTTCCAGTGCGTCATGCTGGCGATGTCCGCAACCAACTCTCAGTGAGCAAAAAGGAATCCAGTACGCCATGCGCGGCGCCCGCCTTTGGCAACGAATGGGTGCGCTCGATAGACGGAATAGACATGACCAAAGGAGTATCACCACCGGCGCTGACGGACGCAAGATGGCCACTTCGGTTCGTCGGCCAATCCAGTCGCTTCAACCCAAATCGAGTATGTTGGCGGTCGCACGGGATGGCTCAACGAGCGCGTAGCATCCTGCATGTCGTGTTTCGCAGTACACCCACAGGCCAGTCAAGGGCACAGCGGGCTGGCCGGCTGAAAACCGGTCAGATCGGCTACGCTGTGTGAACAATTGCTTAAGCCTACGCCCGGATAACGGATCAATAACTTGCTAAACGTTAGGCAAAATCCTCTAATTGAGGTGTCACTTCTGCCACGTTGGACATAATAACAATGCAAACAACGAATACCCTTGTCCTGTTGACCGCCGCACTAATCATGGCGACGAACCCCAGTCATGCCAGTGAATTATTGCTCGATTGGGACACGCTGACCTGGCAGCCCGAAGGCCAGACCAACCTGAGCGAGACCTATGCAATTGGTGGTCGTGACGTCATCGTCGCCATCGGCGGCAATACCAGCGGCCTGGACAATCTGGGCACGCTGTCACCACGCATCGACAGCACGCAGACCGGCGGTTTGACGCCCGTTGAAGACGCATTGATCATCACAACCGACTATCCGGCCGGCACGGTCGATCGCGAAGTGACCATTTCGTTCGACTTTTCTGACTACGCTGGCGGCATCTCGGATGTCGCATTTTCGTTGTTCGATATTGATAGCAACGCAAGCGCCATTGACGAGGTGATGATCACGGCGCTGGTCAACGGCACGCTGGTCGACCCCACCTCGTTGGTGGCAGGGTCAGCCAATCAGGTCGTTGGCAGCAATACGATCGTCGGCACGGGCATTTCCCCGCCAAGCTCCAGCGACGGCAATGTCAGCATCGCGTTCGCGTACACCGGCATCACCGAGCTTTTGATCACATATCGCAACGGTGGCCAAGCGTTCTCCGGCGGCCTTCAAACAATGGGCATTCACGACATCAGCTATACCGTTGTGCCACTTCCTGCAGGGCTGTGGTTGCTGGGCTCGGCGTTGGTCGCACTCGCACACCAGCGTCGACGCTGAAGCCAAAGTGGATATTATTGGACCATGAGAAAAATCTACATTGCCGTGTTCGCCGTTGCGGTCACGGTGCTTCAAGCAGGCTGCGCGAGCAATAATGTCTCGCGGTTCCAAATGCCGGGCACCGATCTTAACGCCGTGCAAACGCTGCGGCTCAATCCGTCCAGTGAACAACCGCGCGATATCGAACTTCACGGGCAGATATCAAGCCAACTGGAACAGC
>CAYGSQ010000059.1:9173-11748 GCA_964352435.1 uncultured Gammaproteobacteria bacterium
GAACAACCGCGCGATATCGAACTTCACGGGCAGATATCAAGCCAACTGGAACAGCACCACGCCGTCACTATTGAGATCAAGCAGCGGATCGCTGCCGAAGAAGCCGGCGCGCAATAGTCCCAAGTCCTGGACATTGACCGTGCAGTCGTTGTTGAAATCCGCATCACATGCGTTGCCATAGCCATCTGCGTCGGTATCGACTTGATTCGTATTGCTTGCATTCAGGCAATTATCACTACGCGAGAAAACATCGTCGCCATCTTTGTCGATGTCCAGTCGCGTAACGAAGACATCTGACACGCCGGCAAACTGCGACTGAAACGCATCGAGAGTTGGAAAGTCCGGCGATTCGGTACCCCCCACCAGCGTGACTTCTCCGGGGCCTGACATCAGCATTCGCCCAATACTATCGAGGCCGCTGGCACCGTAGACGGTTGAAAAAATGACCTCGGCGCCATCCGACGACAGAATAGACAGCGTAATATCCTGGTCCTGCACAACATCGACCAGCGCATTGACCATCGGAAAGTCTTGCGAGTAGGTGCGTCCACCCACCCACAGGCGCCCTTGTTCATCCAGGAAGATGGTTGAAGCCGAATCGTCCTCTATACCACCAAAGTAGGTCGAGAACGCAAGCGTGCTCAAATCCGCACTAATCGCGGTTATGACCATGTCGGTTCTCGAGCTGAAAGCGTTCGGCGGCCGCTGTGGCTGAAAAACGCCTGGCGTCGTCGGGTAGTCGTCGGAGGTCGTGCGGCCCACGAGGTAGGACGTGCCATCCGGACCAATGACCGAGGTCGTAATGTAGTCGTTGAGCGCACCCCCCAAATAGGTGCTAAAGGTGATCGCCGTGGTATCAGATGCCACGCGCAACATCAGCCCATCGTTGCGTACGTTGCTGCCAGGCGCCCCTTGAATCGGGTTGATCATCGGAAAGTCCGTTGCTCGCGTGTCGCCAACAATTTGCCAGTCGCCATTGGGCGCTTCTTTCATGCTATAGAAAAATGATGCTGCCATCGTCGCTCACATGAAGGGCCAGACCGGTGTCCGCGCCCGTGCCGCCAATGCGGATAATCTCTTCGAGCTGCTTCGTGTCGGGAGACAGGCGCACAATCAGTATGTCGCCGTTGCCCTTCGAGCCGTATTCGATGAGCGGCACGTTCGGTACCGGCAGATCGATGGAACCGGTGCCCGAAAGCATCCACAGCGAACCATCCGCCGCGTAGACCATTTCGCCACTAAACTCATAGTCGTCGCCGCCGAAAAAAGTGGAGGCAATGGTGCCCGGTGGCGCGCACCACGCAGCCGCGGCGAGCATAGAGCAGGTGGTAGCAGCAAATACCCTGATTTTTAACATAATTTTTATCTTGGACAGACCAGATTCAGGTACCTGAATAGTACCGTAAGGGCTGTGCGTCGACCAACTTGCAGCGTGTACCAACGCACGCAGGCCGAGCGAAAGACGCATGCGGAAAACCACTATTGCCCCAAATACCCCCGGGAATAACGATAGCAAGCTACCGGATGACTATGCAGGACGACTTTTGTCATGACCCATGCCAAGAAAAACAGCGTCGAACACGCGGACGCACCCAAGGAACTGACCGATACCATTCGTCCACCGGGCGAGATGCGCCATAGCCGCGAACAGATTCGCGATCTGTTTCGCACCGGCACTTACCCCTACAAGACCAAGATCCGACGTGACGCGTATGAAACACGCAAGGAAGAACTCCAGGTCGAGCTTCTGAAAGTACAGAACTGGGTCAAACAAACCGGTCAGCGCATCGTGGTGTTGTGTGAGGGACGCGACGCCGCCGGCAAGGGCGGCACCATCAAGCGCTACATGGAGCACCTCAATCCGCGCGCGGCGCGGGTGGTCGCATTGGAAAAGCCAACCGACAAAGAAAAGGGCCAATGGTACTTTCAGCGCTACATCCGACACCTGCCGACGACCGGCGAAATGGTGTTCTTTGATCGCTCCTGGTACAACCGCGCTGGTGTCGAGCGCGTCATGGGTTTTTGCACGTCGCTCGAGTATCTCGAGTTTATGCGTCAGGCGCCGGATCTTGAACGCATGATTGCGCGCTCAGGTATCCAACTATTCAAGTACTGGTTTTCCGTGACCAAGGACGAACAAGAGCGTCGTTTCGACGCGCGCTCGCTCGATCCGCTCAAGCAGTGGAAGCTCAGTCCCATCGACAAGCAATCGCGCGACAAGTGGATCGAGTACACGCAGGCCAAGGAAGCGATGTTTTTTTATACCGATACGCGCGACGCGCCGTGGACGGTTATCAAGTCTGACGACAAGAAGCGGGCACGCCTGAACTGCATGCAGCACTTTTTGTCGCAGCTTGATTACCCGGACAAGAGCCTGCACGTGGTGCGTGGCCCTGATCCGCTAATTGTTGGTACGCCGTCCCAGGTGATCGAAAAAGACCGGCATCTATGGGGCTAACCCACCTCTTCTCCCGGCATCACCGTTGTCTCGACAGGCAATAGAGTTCCGATGCCCACGAGACGCTGCGACCAATAGCCGAACGGTGGGTACGACAGCGTGCCGCCCTTCAGGTAT
>CAYGSQ010000060.1:0-2211 GCA_964352435.1 uncultured Gammaproteobacteria bacterium
GATTCGTCCATCGGTTTTCACGATCAATACGACCGCATCATCGATGGCCGCGCGTACCGTAGCCGATTGGCTGACGTCGTTGTCTGAAGGCGGGCAGGGATCGGGTGTCATCAGTGGCAATATTTCGCTTGTGTTCGTTAGGTTGCTGGTGGCGCCGGTTTTTCGGGATTTATGAAATGTAGTGGATTCCCTCGGTATTCGTTGTGATCCAGTTGGCAATGCCTCACGCTTGCGCAGTCACCAGCAGTCAAATATGTGACACAGGTATTGTGCTTATGTCTTGTACACCCGGGCGTGGACCGTTATGTTGAGCCACCCGCCGAAGACGGCAATTTTTTAGATTTAAGGAACCCGCATGAACATCGAAAAGATTCCTATTGGTGAAAACCCACCGGAAGATATCAACGTACTGATCGAGGTGCCGCTGGGCGGCGAACCGATCAAATACGAAGTAGATAAGGACAGCAGTACGCTGATGGTGGATCGGTTCCTGTACACGGCTATGCAGTATCCGTGCAACTACGGTTTCGTCCCCCACACCTTGTCCGATGATGGGGATCCGATCGACGTGATGTGTATCGGCAACCGACCATTGGTTCCTGGCTGCGTGTTGGGTGCACGTCCCGTTGGTGTGTTGATGATGGAAGACGAAGCCGGGATGGACGAGAAAATTCTCGCGGTCCCGAGCGCGCGCTTGACCAAGTACTACGATGACGTGGCCGACTACAAAGATCTGCCGGGTATTATGCTCGAGCGAATTAGCCACTTTTTTGAACAGTACAAGGCACTCGAACCCAGGAAATGGGTCAAGGTCATCGGCTGGGAAGGCAAACGTGAGGCGCAGGATTTGATCGTGCAGGCGATCGAACGGGCGCGCAAAGACGGCTAATTGCCGGCGCTAGATCGGGGCGATTAGCCACACTATCTGTTCGTCCGCCTGGTCCGGTTTCGCCGGCATGCTGAGATTGACGTGTGTCTGATCGCAGCCGGGACCCGTATCCAAAACAACGGGCGTCAACCGGGACCGTGCACCGCCTGGGGCGAGTGCGTTGACCGTGAAGCCGGCAACATTATGCAATGTAAGACAAAGGCGGCGGCCTGAACTGCTGGGTAGAAGGCTGCCGCCAAGAGTGGACAAGCTCATTTGTCGTGCATAAATGTACGGCCGGACCTCAAGGCTAATCCCGATTGACGCCGTTGACCTGTGTCCTACCGAGCCTTGTTTCGCTGCCTGGACGTAGGTCCCGACAGCGAGAAGAGCAATTACAAAGCCTGATAGAACCCGTTTTCTACCGAAGTAGATGCGTGCAGTGCCTGACAGCGATTCGATATTGAAGGGCGTATTCACGATTCGATGCCGTAGCGACTGCATGCCCGGCTTGTATCGACTAGCCGCAAAAAAGCTTTAGATGTTTCTTGCAAAAAAGCGTCAAGCAATTGACGCCTTTGAGAAGTAAATCACGGCGCACTGCCGCAAAGACCTCTAGACTTGCTCGTGCTGGGACGACTGCAAACGTTTCAACCGCAATGGCCTCGTGCTGTTGATGTTGGCCGCTGCAACTGAAAAAGGCAAAGCCGCTGAAAGGCGGTGACGCAAAGTCTACGGTCTACAGGCGAGTTTGGACGCTCGCCCAGGACAGCGTGACTACCTTGAAGCGACGGCACCGATGAGGTGTGGTTCTGTTCTTGGTGATGATAGTCAGTGCTCCCAGTGCAGATAATCTGGACACCACATCGGAGCAACTACACATGAACTCTTTCTCACGTAACGCAATCAAAACTGCACTGCTGGGTGCGGCGACCGCCGGCCTTGGCCTGACAGCCCTTGCTGCCACCGACGGTGCCGTTGGTTTTAACTCAACCGGTACAGTTGATATCACGCTGGCGGTTAATGACGAAGTGCGCATTTCAAACCTGGCGGATATCAACCTGGGTGTCTTCGGCGGTGCTGATGCGGTGGGATCAACCGATGCCTGCGTCTATCGCAACGGTACGGGCGCCTATCGCATTACCGCAACCGGCAGTGGTGCCGCCAGCGCCTTCACGCTCACTGATGGCACCAACACGGTTGGCTATGCGGTCGACTTCGATGACGGCACGGGCTTGGTAAACATGGGCGCATCGACGCCGATGATTGGTCGTACGGGTGCTGACCCGGCGTCCGCTACCTGTGCGACGACCGGCAACAACGCAACGCTCACGACGACACTT
>CAYGSQ010000060.1:2221-11734 GCA_964352435.1 uncultured Gammaproteobacteria bacterium
ACGCTGCCGCACTGCCTGCGGGCACCTACACCGGTACGCTGACACTACTGGTCGCGCCTGAGTAAGTAGGGCAGGTTGCTTTGACGCGCGGCGGCAACCCATCGGTTGCCGCCGCGTACTCGCACCCCGATCAAGATCATGACCCCACTCCAGCATATTCGCGCGATGGTCGCGCTGTCATTGGCGGCCCTGTGTGCACCTGCTATGGCTGCAGGCCAGGGCACGGCGGGCACCACGTCCACCGGCAGCGTTGATGTCACGTTGACCACAGGCTTGTCCGCAAGGCTCAGTGGTCTGACTGATTTTGCGTTGGGTACCTGGGGTGGAACGGGCGACTTGATCGCCAACCAGAACGTGTGTGTTGGACGTACCGGTGCCGGATTTTTTGCCAACGGTAGTTATCGCGTGCGGGCAAGTGGCAATGGCGATGCGTCGAATATCCATGCGTTCACCATGTCGAATGGCGTGCAGCAAATTTACTACGATGTATTTTTCAACGACCAAACGGGTCTGGCTGGCCGCGCGCCGCTGACCGGCGGTGTGATGCTGTCGGGCCAGGAAGGCCTCGGCATTTGGGAAATCTTTAACGTCCTGTTTGGCTGCGTGGTACGCAATGCCAATCTGTCGATCGAGGTTCCGGAAGCAGCACTGAGCGCCGCCAGCGGTGGTCTGTACACCGGGACGTTGACACTCGTTCTGATACCGGACTAGTCGCGACGCGCCCATGCGCCATAATGTGGCCTGCGTCATCATCGACCGCACGCTTCTTATGTAAGCTCATCCCATGAGTGCTTCTCGTCCGCTAGTTTCTTTTTTTTGTTTGCTGACCATGACGCTGGCGGCCCCCGTCTTCGCAGCCAACATTCAGATCTCCGAACTCTCCGATATCGATTTCGGGCGCGTATCACCAACCGGCGGAACGCTCAGCCAATCAATCACCTTGTGTATTTCCATGGATAGTCGCGACGGCTATGACCTCACGGCCTGGGGTGCCGGTCTCGGCGGTGCCTTTGAACTCGACGGGGGCATCGCTGCACTGCCGTTTCGAATCTTCTTCAGCGATCGCCGCAACCGTCGTGGGCGCGAAGTGCGCAGCGGCGAACCGTTACGTGATCTGAGCACGAAAGGGCCACTCTACCGCGGTGGTTGCAGGCAACGAAACTCGCGGCTGACCATCAGCATGGACGACACGCAGCTGCAGACGATGCCAAGCGGACGCTACCGCGGCACGTTAACGCTTATGGTGTCGCCGCAATAGCGGTGCAACTGATGGGCGGCAGTACGGCGAGGCCATTTTCGACGGCTGCCGTGGTCAGATCAAGTCGGCAGACGCCGCGTCCGATCTGCTCGAATTCCAGCATCTTCAGTGATGTCACTTCAACCTGAAACCAACCGTTGTCGTCTGTGGCACCGTATTGCGCGGCATTTGCCAGACGTGCGTTGGCGACCGGGGCGCCATCGGGCCACAGCGCCTGACCTACAATCACCGTAATCACCTGCGGGGCATAGTTCAGCGTATGCACATTGCCGGGGTATAGCGTGATCGTCTGGGCAGATTCGTTGACGTTGGCCAGATTGGCGCCGCGGGTTGCGATGCGCACCTCATAACTGCGGTACGGCGCGAGTGCAACGACGGTGCGCTCGCCCGTGCGTGCCTGTGCGACACTCTGGTCGTCCACAAGGACGTCGAATTGTCCGGTTTCGGCCGCGCCTTCAATGTCGATCACGACCGCTGCGGCATCACTGTAACGGCCACCCAGCGCCACGGCCCCTTCATGCGTGGTCACACCAAAACGTGCGTTGGCCGAGTAGCTGAGGAATTGATCGTCCGGTGCGCTGACGTATTGCATATCGGCATTGGCGCGACCGCGTGCGGAGTCGGTGGCGAGCGCCGTGCCAAGGACGCTTCGATTGTCTTCGCGTAGAGCGAACGCTGTGTGCGTCATTTGACCAAATTCATCGTGCTCCCACTGCAAACTACTGCGCGCATCGAGCAGTGCTCTTGCCTGTGTGCCGTCGGCGTTGGCATTGACCTGCAGTTGCGGCCGTACCGTGGTCAGCCGACGGCCTTTGCGCCAGCGGGCCTGCACGCCAACACGCATGAGTGTGTCGTTAGCCGTGGCCGCGATGTCCGCATCCAGATCCAGGGTGACATCACCGCGCCGAAATACAGGACGCGTGAACGAAGCGCCAAACCCGCTGCTGTTGTTAGCGCTGGCTCGTCGATCAAGCTGCGCGCGGACGGTCATGCGACCGCCGCCGAGCGGCGCGTTGAGCGTAAAGCTGCTTTGGGTATAGGACTCACTGAACAGATCCACCCCTTCGACGCGTGCGCCGTCGCCGACGGCGACATGACGCAGGTCAAACGAAGCCGACAGCAGGTCACGTTGCCAGCTGCCTTGCAGCCACAGACCACGGTCGCCGTCCGACGTCGCCATCAGGTTGCCGCGCAAGCGCAGCGCCGCGCCAAAGGAAAATACCCCGCCCTGAAGCATCGTTGTCGACGCCGCGTGCAGCAGCTCCACTTCGGCGCCGACTTCATTGTTCAGTCGTTTGGCGGCACCTGTTCGCAGCCAGCCGCCGGAGGACAGCGTGGCGGCCGCAGCATTGGCGACAGACGTCAGTGCGCCAGCTTCAGCGTAGATCAATGGTTGATCGAGCGGTGGCAGGTCGCGTGTACGGACGAAAAAGAAGCGCTCTTCCCGCTCGCGGCCGTCGTCGCCACGCACGCGCACTCGCAGATCGTACGCGCCGTCGGGGAAGCGCGACGTATTGAGTTGCTGGTTACCTGCCTCGTAGAAACGCGAGTCGATCAGTCGCTCGCCGCGAAAGACATCGACGCGACTGCGACGTTGCAGAAACAAATAGATAGGCGTGCCTTCCGCTGTATCAAGGTCGGCGCGCAGGTCCAGCGCTGTCCCGGCTCTCACACCAACGACATCCTGCTCACCAACAAAGGCCACGCTGCGGCCCAGGCTGCGGTATAGCCCGGCCTCGTAGCGATAGCCTTTGCGATCCTGGGCGACGGCGAGTTCACTGATGGTAAAGCCACTGCGGGTAATGTCGTAGCGACCGTAAAGCCGGCGCTCGCCGCGTGCGACGAGGCTGGTCGCGCCCAGATCGAAGACACTGTCTTCCGCGCCGCCGCCGGCCATTGCCACATTGAACTGGTGCACGCTGCCAAGCTCACGAGCGGTGGGGGCGGGCAGAAAACGTGAGGTATTGACGGGTTTGGCGATCCACTGATCGGGGGCAACGAACAGCGCGACGCGAAACGTCGCTTCGTCAAAAATAATGGCGGCGATGTCGGGGGTTACCTCGCCACAATCAACCTGTGCGCGGTGAGCGCACAGCGCCTGAGCATTGGTGGCCAAAGGCAGGCTGAGCGCGCGCTCTACCGCGGCGGGGTCGGCAAGATCGGACAGTGCTGCGACGATTTCTGCAGGGGCCAGAAACTCCACGGTTTGCAAATCGTAGAGTGCCATCGTACTGATTGTGAAACGCCCGCCAACGTAAACGTCGACGAGCGTGGTTTGCGCTTGTGCCAGATCTTCAAAGCCCGGAGGCGGGGCGTTGGACGCTGTCACAAACGTGTCGTCCGCGCCGGCGCTTGCGGCCAGTACGCAGCAGCAGGCGATGAATCCGGCGCGAGACAACACGATCGGTTGTGAGTTGGGTTACTGGTAGACGGCGGCTTCGTTTTGCGTGCCGATGCCCAGGTGATAGCGTGCCGGCTGATCAAGCGGCAGGTCGATTGCCCAGCGATTGCCCGGGTACAAACGTCGGCTGGCCAGCGGCATACAGGCTTCGCGCAGCATTTGCGGCTGTTCACACTGGTGACCATCGCGCAGCAGTACGTTGGTGTTGCCAAGGTTTTCAAACTGCAGAGTTCGCCCCACACGCTCGACGTGAAGTTGGGGCGCAACGGCGACGGGTTGGGCGAGTACGAGTACTTCGTAGCCAATCAGAATTTTCAGTCCGCTCTGTTCGGCGGTCAGGTCACCCACTACGGGCGTCACGGCGACACGGTAGACGCGCTCGGCCTTACTGCCAGGATTCAGGTTGACCATGCGCAGGCGTTTACGCGAGCGCGGCGCGATGACCAGACGATTCGGTGTGACCAACAGGCCGGCGCTGCGCGGATCACGAATGAGCTGTCGCTGTTCCTGGTCCGTACCGGGATTGAGGACAAGGTGGGGTTTGACGTCCACATACATCGGTTCATCGCCGGTGTTCTCGATGTCGATGTCCTGGCGCGTCGGTTCGCCTGGCTCGAAATGTACGATGACGTTGGACAGGACCATGGAGGCTTGCACGGGAGCCGCGCAGACGCCTGCCATCAACAGCGCTGCGACGCCCATGACGCAGCGGTGAAAATTAGCGTAAGACATTGTAATACCGTAATAACTTGCTCTTGCCCAGAGCTTAACAAGCCGCCTGCCGACAAACCGTGAAAAGGGTCGCACAACGCCAATTTCGCTGTGCCTTATGTCACACAATTCAGTGTGAAAACCCGCTTTTGTCATCAGCGAGAGGATGCTTTTGAGGTATCATCCAGGTCATGAGCAAATCATTGCAAGAACAGTTGCTGGGAGTCGGCCTTGCGAATAAGAAGCAGGCGAAAAAGATCACCCAGTCCAAGAACAAGAAGCGCAAGGCGCGTGGCAAGAAACCGCCACCGCCCGACGCCGTAAAAGAAAAGATCGTCCGTGAGGCCGCCGACAAGGCGCGCCGGGATCGCGAGCTAAACAGAGAGCGTGAAGAGCGCTCGACCGCGCGTGCTCAGCGGTCCCAGATTGCTCAGATTATTGATGCCCACGGCGTCAAACGTGACAAGGCGGACATCGTTCACCGCTTCGTGTATCAGGGCAAGGTCAAACAGATCTATGTCCTCAAAGAACAGCAGGCACTGTTGGCGGCGGGCAAGCTGCGCATCGTTTTTGATCGCAAGCACTTTCACCTGGTGGATCCGAGTGGCGCCGACAAAGTGGCATTGCGAGACCCTGAGGCCGTGGTGCCGCAGGTCGAATCGTCGGATGAGGTCACGGATGACGCTTACAAGGGCTTTGAAGTGCCCGACGATCTTATGTGGTAATGGCTGACATTTCGTCGGCTGGGGAGATTTTAACAATGAATAAGTACATTTCTGGCCGCGCACGCAGTGCGCTGGCCGCCGCGGTCATCACGTTTTTATGTCCGCAAGCGCTCGCGGTCAATTTTCTGGTCGACGGTCAAGTGACCCAATGCTCGGCCATCGCCTGTAACGCAGCGGGTATTGCCGTCGGCGATTTGATTTCCGGTTTCGTTGCGGTGGACGATGTGGCGGCAATGCCAAACAGCACGTTTACCCAAAGTGATGTCACCGGCTACGAACTGACCGTCGGCGACGTAACCACCAGCGGCGATTCGGGCGCGCTGGGCGATGCCATGCTGACCACCGACGACATGGGCGAAATTGTGTCGGGCACGGCGCAGTTCGAGACCATGGTCGATACCGGCTTCGGTATTGCAGACGTGGTTATCGAATTGAATGCGGCCACCGGCACCTGGGAGGCGAGCACAACATTCTTTGGTTTGGGTGTGATCGCATCCGGTACGCTAACGCTGACGCGCGAGGTCATCACCGACTCGGACGGCGACGGTGTGGCAGATGCCAGCGACAACTGCACGGAAGTGGTCAATGCAGATCAACGCGACACTAATGGCGATCTTTATGGTAACGCCTGCGACGCTGATCTGAATAATGACAATGTCGTTAATTTCATCGATCTGGGAATTTTGCGCATGGTGTTCTTTACCGCTGACGCCGATGCCGACCTGAACGGTGACGGTGTCGTCAACGTGACGGATCTTGGCATCATGCGGGCATCGTTCTTTGGTATGCCTGGTCCCAGCGGCTTGATCGCGCCGTAGCGTTTCAGGTCGCATAGTCTTCCGACTAACCCGTCGCGCGAACAACGCGCGGCGGGTGAGCGATTTTCTGCATGGCTCAAACCCCCGCCGGTGCGCGCGCCGGCTTTGATACGCAAACGCGTAACGGCGTGTTGTGCGGCGTACTGGCATTTGCCATGTGGGGTGCGTTCCCCATTTATTTCAAAGTCGCGACCGGCGTTGAGGCGCTGGAAATGCTGGCCCATCGGATCGTGTGGGCAGTGCCGTTCGGCTTGTTGATCATACTTGCGCGACGCCAATGGCCAGAAGTAAAACGGGCCGTCGCAGACCGACGGACGCTGGGCTACTTGTGCTTGTCAGCGGCATTTATTTCGATCAACTGGCTGGTCTACATCTGGGCGGTCCAAAACGAACAGATTTTTCAGGCGAGTCTGGGTTACTACATCAATCCGTTGCTACTCGTGCTCGCAGGCTTTGTGTTCCTCGGTGAGCGTTTGCGTCGCGCGCAGGTCGCCGCCGTCGCCCTGGCAGCCACTGGCGTCGGCGTTCTTGTGGTTAGCGGCGGCGAGTTTCCCGTGGTGTCGCTCACGCTTGCAGCGTCGTTTACCGTTTATGGAATAATTCGCAAACGCGTTGTCGTCGGCGCAATGCCGGGGCTGTTTATCGAGACGATTGTTTTGCTGCCGGTCGCGGCGGTCTATTTGATTTGGCTGATGGTCCACGGGAACTCGGCGTTTGTCACGTCCAACCCCACGTTGGCTATGTTGTTATTGTTAGCGGGGCCGCTGACTGTCTTGCCACTGCTGTTGTTCGCTATTGCGGCGCGTCGTCTGCGTCTGGCGACAATCGGTTTTTTGCAGTTTATCGGCCCGACGGGCCAGTTTATGGTTGGCCTGTACTACGGCGAAATGCTGACCACCGCCGGTATGGTTTGTTTTACGTTGATTTGGCTTGCCGTTGCATTATTCGTTTTCGATGCGTTACGCGGTGAGAAGCAACGTATTGCGCCTGGGGTATAGCACGCGTCTACTTGACAACTGGTCACATTCGTAACGGTGTCATCCTAAACTGTGCGTCATAGCGAGTGTTGTGTGCGACAAAAAAAGGCAACGGATTTGAACCATTTGTGCGACACCGCATCTACTTAATAAGTCCCACCTTGAAACTGCCCTGCGGTGGTGGTCAATGGACACGCGCGAGCGTGACTCCTTTGACGCCGTAACCTGCCCGGGCGTACCAACGCCTGCGTCGTCAATGTAGTTGCAACAAGGCCGTGCGTGGTGGAATCCATCCGTAGCGGGAGTCAAAGGCATGTTGGTAAGTAGTTTAAGTGCCGTATGTGACGGCGGTCGACGGCGATTCGTTGAGCGTTTGGCAAGCGAACATAGTTTTGTGTCTGTGTGCAGTCGCCATGATCTGGGCCTGTGCGAAAGCTTGCCCTCGTACGTGGTGCGCGTCGTTACCGCGGGCACGGTTGCCCTGAGTATCGACGATCAGGCGCGGAATTTGACGTCGCAAACCTACGTCGTGACCAATCCTGGGCAGTGTGTAACGCTGACATCTGCAACCGACGATGCCCAGGTTCTTTTAGTTAGCCTGACCGTTAGTTGCGTGCGCTCCGCGCACCGTGCGATGCGCGGCAGCGCGCAGCGCATATTGCATGATGACAGCAAGGCGGCACATTGGCCGGTAGGCTTCAAAAATCGCGTTTGCGGTCGTCGTGACAGCGTGTCGCCGGTGCTGGACGACTTGCAGCGCATCGTTGAATTGGGCGTGCAGGATGCGATGTGGCTAACGCGTCAATACGGTGTGTTGTCAGAACGGCTGCTATTCGACGAGTATCGTCACAGTCGTCGTAGCGACAGTCTGCGCAGTGGCAGCAACCTCGGCGCACGTCTGGATCGAACCCGCCGCTACATGGAAGACCACTTTGATCAGCCGTTGGATCTGACGCAGCTCGCAGGATTGTCGGCGGTATCGGTGCATTACTTTTTGCGACAGTTCAAAAAACGTTTTGGCAAGACCCCGCATCGGTTTCTCGTTGATGTGCGACTGCGTGAGGCCTGCAATCTGCTGCGCGCCTCGTCGTTGTCTGTAAGCGAGGTGGGTCAGCGCGTTGGGTTTGTCAGCGCCAACGGGTTTCACAGTGCCTTTCGCAAACGCTATGGCTGTGCGCCCGCGCAACTGCGTGTGCCACAAGAACCCGCACCTGCACCTGTGGCGCCCGAGCCGATTCGGCCAGCGCTTCCTGGGCCGTCATTATGGTCGTTGGATTGAGGTGGGTTGGTGCCTGTTCCGATGATCCGTTCCGGTTAGGTGTCTCAGTTGGATGGCTCGGTGATCTGCCCGCTTGCACAGCACCCTTCTCTATATCTAGTCGTTTGGTTGTCAATGATTGGGGCGGAGCGGGTCGGCATTGAGGGACTATTTTTTGGATGCCCCCGTTGCGTGTTGCAGCGGGGGCATCTTTCGTTACGCGTTGAGGTCGCGGGTTAGAACGACTGCCTGTATTCGATGTAAGCCGTCGAACCCAGTGCGTCGTGGAAGAACTGGTTGTAGAACGGCTGTGAGTTGTTGCCATCCGACAGGTCCAGCGGTGGATCGTTATCAAACAGGTTGTTGACGCCAACCAGAAGCTGGCTCTTCCACGGCGTTTCCCAGGTGCCGGTCAGATTCCAGGTTGTCCACGAGCTCACGCGGTCAATCAGGCTCTTGTCGTCGGGCGTGAAGGCTCCGATGAAGTTGCCAAACAGCGTGGCGCTGTAATCGCCTTTTTCCCAGCGAATGTTGGCGTTGGCCTTGAAACGCGTAAATTCACCGAGCGTGCCCTGACTCAGGACCGGCACGATGGCGTCGCCGGGCAGTTCCTGAATTTCGAAGCGGTCAATGTAGGTGCCGCCAAGCGTCGCGCTGAAATCACCCACATCGCCCAGACCGAAGTCGTAGCGCGCGGCAAAGTCGACGCCCTGCACACGTTGAAACGACAGGTTGCGCGCCTGACTGGACACGACGTCAAGTCCGCCTGGATTAAGCGTTGTGATCTCTGAGCCGAGTCGGACGATCGAGTTGGCAAAGCTGCCGTCAGCGGCGTTGGAATCCAGGATGAACTGGTTGCTCGGCGTGTTGACGATGTTCTCCAGCTTGACGTAGAAGTAGTCGGCGGAGAGGGTCAGGTTGTCGAGTGCCTGATAGACCACGCCGAAGCCGGCGTTCGAACCTTCTTCCTCGGCTAACTGCGTGTTGGCACCGGTCACGACTTCGACCGATTGCACGGACTGCGTGCATGATGCCACGCTTGCATCGCCGCGTCCGCTGCCACCATCGCTGATGCATTGCGGTGTATCGACCAGATCGGAGAAGCCGTTGGTCGTGGCACCAAACAAACGTTGCAGGTCCGGTGCACGGAAGCTTTCACCGGCCGAACCGCGCAGCAGTAGATCCTGAAACGGACGATATTCGACGGCGATGCGTGGGCTAAAGGCGCCGCCGACATTCGAGTCGTCGTCATAGTTGTCATAGCGTCCGGCGAAGTTCACGCGCAGGTTGTCGAGAAAAGGCAATTCCACTTCCACGCCAAGTGCGGAGTAGTTGCGCGAGCCGCCGCCGCCAGCCCCACCGAGT
>CAYGSQ010000061.1:0-11552 GCA_964352435.1 uncultured Gammaproteobacteria bacterium
AGATCGACGCGCAGCGTGTCACTGATAGGCAGCGAGCCCGTCGCGAGCGCGTCGATCTAATTGAAACTGCCGAGCGAAAATCGCACGCCGGCCTCGGCTTCATCCGACAGCGAGCGCGTCACGTATTTGATCGCGCCGCCGATGGTGTTGCGACCGTATAGCGTGCCCTGCGGACCGCGCAGCACCTCAACCCGTTCGACGTCGTACAAATCCAACACCGCAGCCTGAGCGCGATTGAAATAGACGTCATCGACATACAGGCCAACGCCTGCTTCAAATCCGGCGACCGGATCCTGTTGTCCGACCCCGCGAATGAACGCGGTGAGTGTCGTATTGGTGCCGCGCGATACTTCCAGCGTCACATTGGGCGCGGTCTGTCCTACCGCAATGATGTCGGCGGCACCGATGCGTGCAAGGTCATCGCCGGAGATGACCGATATGGCCAGTGGTACCTCCTGCAGCGTCTCGTCGCGACGGCGGGCGGAGACGACAACTTCTTCAACATCGGCAGCTTGTTGTGCTACCGCTTGCGGTGCCAGGCAAAAAGTCAGCACGCTCAGCGCCAGGGTGGCGCTCGTCGTGCTGATGATAAGGCCGGTGATTTTAACCAGTTTCATGCATTGAACCCTCGATCTGAGAGGTGCCCGAATTAACGCTATGCTGCGCTATTCGGGAACTGCGACGGCCATGGGATGATGGCCTGATTCATCTCTGGCAAGCACTGCTGTGGCGTGCGACAGAGCCCTAAGCCGTGGAAACAGGTGCACTTGGCCCTTGATTCCGACGAAAAGAATATGACATATTGTGAAACATGAATCAACATTCATATATAGGTAAGGTTCCGAAGACCAAACGAGGGCAAAAGACCCGCGAGAAGCTGCTCGCAGCCGCCGAAATCGAGTTTGGTGAGAAGGGCTTTCACGACGCCGCGATCAGCGGTATCACCACGCGTGCTGGTGTCGCTCTGGGCACGTTCTACATCTATTTCGAAAGCAAACTGGAAATTTTCCGTGCGTTGGTCGCGCACATGGGTACTTTGACGCGCCACTGGATCGGCGAGCGAATCGAGGCTTCCACCGACCGGCTGGAGGCCGAAGAGCAAGGCCTGGCCGCGTACATCGAATTTGTCAGCATGCATCGAAATTTATATCGCATTGTGTCCGAAGCCCAGTTCGTGGCAGAGGATGCCTTTAACGACCACTACTCGATTTTTGCACGCGCCTATCGCCAAAACCTGGAAGCGGCGGGTGCGGACAACCAGATTCGACAGGGCGATTATGAGGTGTGGTCGTGGGCACTGATCGGGATCAGCGTGTTCCTCGGTATGCGTTTTGCCGAATGGGACGACAGCCGTTCGCCCGCCGATACCGCGCGCGCTGCAGCGCACCTGATTCGCCACGGCATGCGCCTGCCACGACAAGACCATGATTCCTGATTTGTGCGCTCAACGCGCGGCCTTGAACCCGGATCGGCCGGCCTTGTACGACCGTCGCCAGAATCGGCGCTGGACGTTCGCGCAGCTCGACGCCTGCGCGTCGCGCGTCGCAACGTTAATGGCGCGGCGCGGTGTCATGCCCGGTGCACGGGTGGCGGTGTTGTGCCGTAACCGGGGGGAGTTTTTCGAATTGTTGTTTGGTTGCGCCAGAGTTGGTGCGATCGCGGTGCCGTTGAACTGGCGCATGCCGGCCGTTGAACTACGCCCGCTGGTTGAGGACGCGGCGCCGGCGCTCCTGTTTTTCGGCGCGGAAGATCGCGCGACGGCAACCAAACTTGTCCCGGCCGCCAGGCTTGTCGGGCTTGACGACGACTATGCGGCGCTGTGCGAGGCCTGCGCTGCGGCGAAGCCGCGGCATCGCGCGCCCGACGATATCTGGTATTTGTTGTACACCTCCGGCACCACCGGCCAGCCAAAGGCCGTGATCTACACATTTGAGATGGCGCTCGCCAACTACGTGAACATCAGCCAGGGAATGGCCATCGGTCGAGACGACACAACGCTCAATTTCTTGCCCCTGTTTCACACCGCAGGCATCAATCTTGTCACCCTGCCTACACTACTCGCTGGTGGCCAAGCCATTATCCTGCCGGGTTTTGACCTTGAGGTTTGCATTGATTTGTTGCGCGACGGCGCCATCGACACGTTTTTCGCTGTGCCTGCGGTCTACCAGACCATTAGTACGCACCCTTCGTTTGACGAGCTGGACCTGCGGCGTGTGCGCTGTTTTGGTTGCGGCGGTGCGCCGCTGACGGACGATCTGATTACGCGCTTTCTCGAGCGTGGCGCGCAAGTGTGCAACGGTATGGGGATGACCGAAACCGGTCCCACCGCGTTCTTCATGGATCCGGCACACGTGGCCAGCAAAATAGGATCAGTGGGTAAGGCGCAGCTCCTGTGTGAGGTGCGACTGGTCGACCGCGACGGTCGCGATGTGGCATCTGGCGACACTGGGGAAGTCTGGTTTGGCGGTCCGGGCGTGACGCCGGGCTACTGGCGCAATGCGGACGCCACGCGCGATGCATTTTCAGCCGATGGCTGGCTGCGCAGCGGCGACCTGGCGCGCCGTGATCAGGATGGTTATTACTACGTGGTTGGGCGCCGTAAAGAGATGTTCATCTCGGGTGGGGAAAACGTCTACCCCGCGGAAGTCGAAAATACCTTGGCGAGCCATCCTGATATCCTCGAGGCAGCGGTCGTGCCAATGCCCGATTCGCGCTGGGGTGAGGTCGGGTGTGCGTTCGTCATGGCGCGACCGGGCCACGAGATACCGCCCGTCGATCGCTTGCGCCTGTGGCTGTGTAAACGCCTGGCGACGTACAAAGTGCCCGCGAAAGTTGTTCCGGTCAGCGAATTTCCCCGCACCGCCGCCGGCAAAGTTATCAAGCACGCGCTAAAGGTGCCGCATGTCGACTGACCGGCGGGTGGTTTATCGCACGCTGTCGCAGGAGGACTTCGACTGCTTCGCCGAATTCAGTGGTGACTACAATCCGATTCATGTCAGCCCCGAGTTTGCCGCCGGGACGCATTTCGGGCGCACCGTCGCGCACGGGATGCTGGTCTATTCGATTCTCGATGACGTCGCCAAAACGCTCCTGCCCAATGCCATTGCGCTGTCGCAAAACCTAACGTTCCCGGCGCCTGCCTTCGCCGACGAACCACTGTCTTTCAGCGCGTGCGTCGAGCAGCGCTTCACCGCCCATGCGAAATTGACATTGCAGTGCATCGCGCCTGAGCGTGCCATCACCACCTGCGTCGGTGATGCGATTTATATCACGCACAGTGCCGACGCGTGATTCGCATCGGCGACAGCATGAGCATGACGCGCACATTTGGCGTTGAGGATCTGGCCCTGGCCAGGCGATTCGCCGCGAAACCGGCGGGCGACAGTGTTCCTTTGGCGCTCTTGTTCAGCCTGTTTTCCTGTCTGCTCGGCGAGCATCTGCCGGGACCGGGTACTTGCTATCTCAAGCAAACCGGCGTCATGCTGCGCGCTGCGCCTCTCGGTAGTGCGTTGACCGCAACGGTCACCGTGAGCCGGCTGCGGCCGCAGAAAAATCTGGTGGACCTGCACACGGTCTGCCGCGACGATAACCACTTAATCTACTGTGAAGGACGGGCGTTGGTGCTGGCCGCACATGCGTTTGATGCAGACCATGCTTGATGTCACCTCCGTTAATCCGCCCCGACTGAGTCTCAGTGCAGTACTCCGGGAACTTGTCGCAACGTCGACTGACCAGGCGCCGCAGGACACGGATTTTGACGCCCGCGTGCGCGCGGCCATTGCTGGCGCGACTCGCGGTCTGTCACCCATGGCCATTATTGAGGCTTACGTCGATTGGTTGGGGCATCTCGCACTGTCACCGGGCAAGGTGGCGACGCTGAGCAAAAGTGCAGTGAGCAAGGCGCTGGCGCTTGGTCTGTATGGTGCGAGTCAGGCTCTTGGCGCATCGGCGCCGGCGCTTGCAGCGGCGGATGATCCACGGCTCACCGGTGAGCGTTGGCAGGTATTTCCGTTCAGTGTTCTGGCGCAGGGCTTCACGCTGGCACGCGATCTGATCGAAGAAGCGACCACCAACGTGCGCGGCACGCGCCCCGAGCACGGCGAGCTGGTGGCGTTTCTGAGCGGACAGATTCTCGAGTTGCTGTCGCCAGCTAATTTTCCGCTGACCAACCCCGATGTATTGGCCGCGACACGCGATGAGCGCGGCGCCAATATCGTACGCGGCCTGGCGCACCTCAAAGATGACATGATGGGTCGCTCCAGACCCGCGGATTTTGTTGTGGGGCGGGACGTCGCAGTGACCCCGGGCAAGGTGGTGTATCAGAACGAACTAATCGAACTGATTCAGTACGATGCCGCCACCGAAACAGTGGGTGCCGAGCCGGTGTTGATCGTACCGGCATGGATAATGAAGTACTACATACTCGACTTATCCCCGTCGAATTCGCTGGTACGTTATTTGCGCGACCGCGGCAAAACCGTCTTCGCGATCTCGTGGAAGAATCCGACGTCGAGCGACGCCGACCTGTGCATGGATGACTACCTGAGGCGCGGCGTGATGCAGGCCCTGGATGCGGCAACGGCCATCACCGGCTCGTCCACTGTCCACGGCGTGGGCTATTGTCTTGGCGGTACGCTGCTGTCGATCGCCGCGGCTGCTATGGCGCGCGATGGCGACACGCGTCTCAAAACCATGACCAGCTTTGCCTCACAACTCGATTTTCGTGAGGCCGGGGAAATCCGCATGTTTCTGGGCGAAAGCGCCCAGTCGTTTCTCGGTCCGATGATGGCCGAAAAAGGCTATTTGGACATCGACAGTATGGTAGGCGCGTTCAAGTCGCTGCGTGCGTCGGCCCAGATTTACGGTCCGGCCGTGTCACGCTATTGTCTTGGCGAAGCGCCGCCACATAGTGATTTGATGGCATGGAACACCGATGGCACACGTCTGCCGCAGCGCATGCACCGTGAATATCTGCGTCAGTGTTATCTGAACAATGATCTGGCGGAGGCGCGCTACTGTGTGGACGGAAAACCGGTGTGCGTGGGTGACATCAGCGTGCCGACGTTCATCCTGGCGACACTGACCGACCACGTGGCGCCGTGGCGCTCGGTCTACAAAGCCGTGCGCCTGATGCACAATGATCTGACGTTTGCGCTGACCACCGCGGGCCATAACGCCGGTATCGTCAGCGGTCCATCACATCCGCGCCGTCGCTACCAGATCGCACGACGCAAAGCGTGCGCCGCTTACATTGACCCCGATACCTGGCACGCGCAAACGCCATGCCATGACGGGTCGTGGTGGCCTGCGTGGGACGCCTGGCTGGACACGCACATGGGGCCGCAGCGCACACCGCCTGCTATGGGTGCCGCGGCACAGGCGTATGTCGTGCTGCGCGATGCGCCCGGGGACTACGTGTTTGGCTGAGAGAGTATTGGCGTTGCACGGTGGTATGCGCATGGCGTATCGGGATGTGCCGGCACAGCGCGCGCCGACGCGCTTGCCGCTGCTGTGCTTGCACGGGCTGACGCGCCACAGCGGCGACTTTGAACCTTTGATCGACGCATACAGCTCACACCAGCGCGTGATTGCACCCGATTTCCGTGGTCGCGGCAATTCGGACGCTGACCCTGACCTTGAGAATTACACGCCGCGACAATACGCATGTGACGTTGTCGCGTTGCTCGATGCTTTAGAGTTGCGCAATGTGATCGTAGTAGGTACGTCCCTGGGGGGATGGGTGGCCGGACGCATGGCCATGATGAGGCCGGGGGTGTTCGCCGGTGTAGTACTCAACGACATCGGCCCGGTGATTGCACCGGTGGGACTTGCACGCGTAGAGAAAACCGCCGGCTCATTGCAAGCGGTGAGCACCTGGGCCGAGGCGGAGGTGGCGACCCGCGCTTTTTATACTCACGCATTGCCTGATCTGAGTCCCGCGCAATGGCGATGGTATACGCATCAGACGTTTCATGAGCGCGCGCCCGGCCACATCGACCTGACCTGCGACCGCGGCGTCGGCGCGGCGGCGCGCGCGGGACACTCGCGGCTCGATGTCGATCCATGGTTCATGTTCGACACGCTTTGCGCTACACCCACGCTCGTATTGCGCGGTGCATTGTCTGACATTCTCGACCTGGAAACCGTGCGCGCCATGCACGCACGTTACACGGCGCTCGATAGCGCCACCATTTCCAACCGCGGCCACGTGCCGCTTTTGACTGAACCGGAGGCACAACGTGCATTATCAACGTTTATGGATCGGCTGGCTGATCGTTATGCTGTTGGCGTCGACCCTCGCGGGTTGCCAGGAAGACATTGAGATGGTGACATCAACACCGACGGTTACGGGCCGAACCACCGTCTCCGGGCTATCCGCCGGCGGCTACATGGCGGTGCAGGCACACATCGCGCTGGCGGACCGCATCGTCGGCGTCGCCGCCCTGGCGGCGGGGCCCTACAACTGTGCACAAGGCAACATCGGCAACGCGTTGTCCCGTTGCATGCGCGGCGGTGGAATTGATGTCGCGGCACTCGCCGAGGTGATTCGTCAACGGGCCGACGCGGGCAATATTGCCGCGTTGTCGAACCTGGCAAATGCACGTGTTTGGCTGTTCCACAGTCCTGCCGATGCCGTTATTTCTTCTGAGGTTGCGGCGGCTTCCGGTGACTTGTACCGTCTCATAGCGCCGCAAATTGACCTGCAACAGATCACTAACGTTGAAGTGGCGCATGGCTGGCCTACGCTTGATACCGGGCTGCCGTGTACCGAACAGGGTGGCGACTTTATCAATGCCTGCAACTACGACGCAGCGGGCGCCTTGCTCGCGCACCTCTACGGTGAACTCGCGCCTGCGGCAGTGACGCCATCGGTACTCGAGACGCTCAACCTCGAGAATCTTTTGCCAGCGGGCAGCAGTATTGCGGCGAGCGCACCGATGCTTGTTCCTGACCGTTGCCGCAGCGGCGAAGTCGACTGCCGTCTGCACCTGGCTTTTCACGGCTGTCGTCAGGGCATGGAATTTGTTGACGACCGATTTGTGCAGGGCACCGGTCTCAATCGTTGGGCTGCCAGTAATGACATCGTGGTGGTCTATCCGCAAGTGGAAAAGAGTGCGTTCAATCCACAGGGCTGCTGGGACTGGTGGGGCTATACCGGGGACCAATATGACCAGCGCGGTGGCCCGCAGATTGCGGCAATAGCGGCGATCATCGACCGGTTTGAGGACGGCACACTGTTTTGATTGTTGCTGACCTAACGCCTTGTGATGACTACACTAAGAAAGGCGACGAATACAATCAGGCAGGCGTCATTTTTGCCAGCCACGAACCGAATACGTCGCGATTTTGTTAGTTGTGCTACAAATGGCGCAGTTTTCGATTATCGTTAGAAAATAACACCAAAAAAACCACCAAAAACCACCCGAGGGGATCACTATGCGTAAGTCGTTTCTTTTAATTGCAGCACTCATGGCACTCGCCAATCCTGCTGCCGCCGACCTTGTAATATCAGGGGTTGTTGATGGCCCGCTGTCGGGTGGTACGCCCAAAGCAGTTGAAATCTATGTGCTCGCTGATGTCCCGGATTTGACTATCTACGGTGTGGGCGTGGCCAACAATGGTGGCGGTACCGATGGCGAGGAGTTCACTTTCCCCGCAGGCTCGGCAACCGCCGGCAGCTATCTCTACATCGCCAGCGAAGGCCCACAGTTTCTGGCATTTTTTGGTTTTTCCCCGGACTACATCGATAGCGCCGTAGGCATCAACGGTGATGACGCCGTGGAGTTGTTTCAAAACGGCAGCGTGATCGATGTGTTCGGCGACATTAATACGGACGGCAGCGGACAGCCCTGGGACTACCTGGATGGCTGGGCCTACCGTGCCAACAGCACCGGGCCGGACGGTACGACGTTCGTACTTGGCAGCTGGACTTACAGCGGCATCAACGCGCTGGACGGTGAAGCCTCGAACAGCACGGCGGCCACACCGTTCCCAATCGGTACCTACACGGTGTCGGACGTTGATCTGCCACCGATTGTCAGCAACACGTCACCTTCAAATGGTGCCGACGATGTCGCGACCGACGCAGACATTCAAATCACCTTCAACGAAGCCGTGACAGTCGCCGGCGCATGGTTCGACATCACATGCGATCTTAGCGGCGCCAATACCGGCATCGCGACCACTGGCAATGACACGCAGTTCGTCATTGACCCCGATACAGACTTTGTTGCGGGCGATGTATGCACCGTGACCGTGTTTGCCGCTCAAGTGACCGACCAGGATTTGCCTGCGGACAACATGGCGTCGGACTTCAGCTTCAGTTTCAGCGTGCCGTTGCCGCCGTCGCTCGTGTTTATTCACGAAGTTCAGGGTAGCGGCGCCAGCAGCCCGCTCGATGATCAGGTGGTTATTATTGAGGGCATCGTGACCGGTGACTTCCAGCGCGGCGATGCCGACGATCAGAGCAATCTGGATGGTTTCTTCGTTCAGGAAGAAGATGCTGATGCCGATGCGGACCCGCTTACGTCGGAAGGCATTTTCGTTTTTGACGGATCGGCGCCTGCGGTGGCCGTGAATGTCGGTGACCAGGTGCGCGTCACCGGTACCGCGACCGAGTTTTTTGGCGAAACCCAGATTTCTTCCAGTCTGGTGGAAGTCATTGGAACCGGTACGGCTACGGCGGCAACGGTCTCCTTGCCAACGGCTAACGCGATTCTGGCCAATGGCGAGTACATCGCCGATCTGGAACGCTACGAAGGCATGCTCGTCACGTTCTCCGATCTGTTGACGGTCGCTGAGCTGTTCAACCTCGATCGCTTCGGCGAGTTGCTGCTTGCACAGGGCGGACGGTTCGTTCAGTTCACGAATGACAACGCGCCTGACGCCGCTGGTCTTGACGCTCATCTGCAAGACATTGGCCGTCGCAGCATCATGCTGGATGATGGCGTGACGATTCAAAACCCGGATCCGATTCGCTACCCGGCCCCAGGTCTGCCCAACATGGTTGGCGCGACGGTTCGCGCTGGCGACAGTGTTGTCGGTGTGACCGGCAACATTCGCTATAGCCGTGGCAGTGGTGGCTCGGGTGACGAAACCTATCGCCTGATGCCAACTGCTGAGCCGTCTTTTGTGGTGGCTAACCCAAGCCCTACAGCGGCACCGGACGTCGGTGGCAGCCTGATCGTGGCGAGTTTCAATGTGTTGAACTATTTCACCACGCTGGACGGCAACGGTTCTATCTGTGGCCCGGCCTTTGATCAAGGCTGCCGCGGTGCCGACAGTCAGGAAGAATTCGACCGTCAGGATGCCAAGCTTCGCACGGCGCTGCTGGCGTTGGATGCTGACGTTGTCGGTCTTATCGAACTCGAGAACAATGCGACCGCAGCATTGCAAAGTATCACCGACGGACTCAACGCAGTCTTGGGTGCCGGTACCTATGACTTCATCAATAACGGCACCATCGGCAGTGATGCGATTCGTGTGGGTTTGATTTATCAGACGGCATCGGTCAACCCGGTTGGCAGCTCTGCCATTCTTGATAGCAGTGTCGACCCACTCTTCAATGATGACAAGAACCGACCCGCTCTTGCACACAGCTTCCAGGAAATTGCGACCGGCGGTGTGTTCACCGTGGCCGTCAATCATCTGAAGTCGAAGGGTTCATCCTGTGATGACGTTGGCGATCCCGATGTTGGTGATGGTCAGGCTAACTGCAACGGCGTACGTACGGATGCAGCCATCGCATTGGCCAACTGGTTGGCGACGGATCCAACCGGCAGTGGTGACAGCGACGCACTCATCATGGGCGATCTGAACGCGTACATGCGCGAAGATCCGATCGTTGCCATCGAGAACGCGGGCTATGCGAATCTGATCGATTCATTTGCTGGTGTGGACGGCTACTCGTTCCTGTTTGATGGTCAGATCGGCACGTTGGATCATGCCCTCAGCTCGCCGTCGATGACGAGCCAGGTAACCGGCGCCGCCACGTGGCACATCAATGCCGACGAGGCTGACGCCATTGACTACAACCTCGACTTTGGGCGTAACCCCGCCATATTTGACGGCACGATTTTCAATCGCGCCTCAGATCATGATGCGGTGGTTGTCGGGCTGAACCTGACCGGCGTTGGTGATGCGGACGGTGATGGTGTTGCCGATGACGTCGACAACTGCACCAACGAACCCAATGCGGATCAACGCGATACCGACGGTGACGGCCATGGCAATATCTGTGACGCGGACCTGACGAATGACTGCATCGTCAATGTCAGTGATCTGGGTCAATTGCGAATCGTCTTCTTCACCCCGGATCCCGACGCGGATTTCAATGGTGACGGTGTCGTGAATTTCGTGGATCTGGGCAGAATGAGAACGTTGTTCTTCGCCGCGCCCGGGCCAAGTGCCGACGGTGCTCTGTGTAGCCCTGCACTCTAGATATTTCGGATATCTCGCAACACGAAAAGCCCCGCTTCGGCGGGGCTTTTTTTTCGCGACAAACTCTCAACCGTCACCCATTGCGCGTAAACCAAAACACCCGATCTGTCTGTACTCCAAATGTCGACAATCGCACGCGACATATTCGACATTGCACAGGTTAAGAGTCAGTGCGCGGGCGAAGAACCACCTGGCTACCAACGCATGCAGCAGCCCGAAGCTAATCAACCGCTGAACCGCGAAGGCGCCCCGCCATGAAGATGGGGCGCCAATGCGAGCCGCTAAATCAGCCAGGTTTGCCCAGCCAACTCAACTAATTAGTCCAATACCCGGCAAAATTTGACACGCCACCATTCTGATACCCGGTGATCATCCGCGTGTTCAGTCCCTGACCGGTCCAGTTGTCAAACTCCGCCTGAAATTGCGCGCTCGTCAAATCGTGCCGCGCCACCCAACTGGACGGTTGCACACTGTTCCAGATAGCCGTGAAACTCGGCACACCGTTGTTGCTGTAGCCATTGATGTAAGCCAGTCGCCGCCCGGCGGCTGTTTGCGCACTGAACTGCGTCTGGTAAGTCGCGCTGGTCATGTTTGCCAGTGCCACCCAGCCGCCGACATTGTTTTTGTCGTAGAGTGCGGTGAATCTCAGGTTGCCGCCGCCCGCGTCGACAACCGAAATGACGGCCGCACGAAAACCCTGCCCGGTATAGCTGTTAAACAGACTTTGATGCTGCGACGCGCTGACGTCGTGGTAAGCCACCCACTGTGTGCCAATAAATTGCTCGATAAAAACGGCTGCAAAACGGATCGTCCCGTTCTGCCGATAGCTGTCAATGTGTGCGAGCCGTCGTCCTGCGTTCGTTTGCGCTGTGAAAAACGCCTGGTACGCCGACGAGGTGAGTCCATGAGCGGCGGCCCATGACGTCACCGAGCTCTGATCGAACACGACGTTGTAAAATGTATTGCCGTTCGACTCGTAACCATCCACCCACACCGGGCGATAGCCGTTCGCCGTCAATGCATCGAACAGTGCTTGATAGTTGGCGGCCGGTACGCCGTGTCGTACCTGTTGAAAACCACTGAAAATTTGTTCGACTTCGATACTGTAGGTC
>CAYGSQ010000062.1:0-7662 GCA_964352435.1 uncultured Gammaproteobacteria bacterium
CCGCTGCGCTTGGGCGACAGCCAGCGCGCGCCCCGGCGCCCGCGGCCGGCGCTTTGGTGCTCAGCCAGGTAGACCGCCACCTGATCATCCGGTGGCAGCGTCGATGCGAGTGCCTCGGCGTTGGTCGAGCCGGTTGATTCGACGACACTCAATGTGTTTAGCGCGCGCAAACCTGACGTGCTCAGAGCGGCACGGATCGCATCGACATCAAGCGCGTCGACTTTTTCTGCCAGCACATTCATTCCTGATGGCGACGCCAGAACATCGCTTTTGTCATCCGGTTTTCCGTGCCCTGACGTAGCCGTGAAATATTGGATCGATGGGCAAAGGCGATCAGGCCGGCCATGGCGAGTGCGAACCCGATCAGCGCCTCGACAGAGGGATAGAGCCACCCGGCAAACCCAACCGCCGACAACGCGGCCACCATAGTGGACAGTCCGACGTAACCGGTGAGAATGACGCCAAGCAACCAGACGACGAGCAGGCCTGGGAAAATCAGCGGCGCAATGCCAAGGTACACACCGACCAACGTACCCGCGCCCTTGCCGCCACGAAACCCGTGCCACAACGGCCAGATATGACCCACGACCGCGGCCGCGCCGCACATGACAGTGACATAATTGAGTGACAGCGACGGATCGACCACGATCATCGTCAGGCCGGGCACCAGCCACACAGCAAGCCAGCCCTTGGCGATGTCGATCAACACCACCGGCAAAGCAAACGCCAGCCCGTGCGTACGCAGCGCGTTGGTGCCGCCAGCGTTGCCGCTGCCCTCATCGCGAATGTCGATGCCGCCAAAAAGACGCCCCATGACCAGCGAGCCGGACACCGACCCGATCGCGTACGCAACAAATACTTTTAAGCCAAGTTCAAACACACGTCACCTCGCGTCGCATGATAAATCATGCAGACCTCCGCGCGGGTCTCGAGCCCAGATAAATAGCAAACAGTGCCAGCGCCGCGCCCGCTGCTTCGAGCGCCGTAAAACCGCGGTCAAACAGCAACACATCCCAGACGAAAGACAGGGCTGGCTGCAGCAACAATAACAGGCCCACGCGCGCCGCGGGGACGTTGCCAAGGGCACTGGTGATCATCAACCAGCCAAACACCTGCGCCACCAGCGCATAGATCACAAGCCACATGCCGTCGGCCACGGTGGGAATCACCAACGACTGACCGGTCAAAGACGTCCACGCAATCAGCAGCGCCGCGCTGATCAGACAGGTCACCGCGAGATTTGAACCGGTACCCGCATTGGCCGTAATGATCTGTGCCCGGCGCAGTGACAACATCGTGCCGCAATAAAAGAACGCCGTCGCCAAGCCCAACATTAGACCCAGACGCGTTTCCCGCGGCAGGCCCGTCCACTCGAAACCGGCAATCATGGCCAGGCCCACCATGGCCAGCAAAATGGCCAGCGGCATGTTCCGGCCCAGGGTTTCGCGCAGAAACACCGCACCGGCAAACGCCATCAAAAACACCTGAAAATTACCCAGCAAAGTCGCAAGCCCGGGACCAATATAATGAATACTCTGATGCCAGACGGCCAGGTCCGCAGCGTAAAAGGCGCCCGCGGCGAACAGCGCCCACCCGGCACGCCGCGTCGGCCACGTCATCTTTCCGCGCAAGCTCAGCCAGACCACCAGCACGACGCCGCCGATCAGCACGCGATAGACCGCGGACACGGCAGCGGGCACCGTAGTCAGCTTGACGAAGACCGCGGAGAAACTGATCAGGGTGGCGCCAAACAGCAGGCGCAAGGTAGCGGCTTGCGGCGTCAGAAATCGGCGTGCCGCAAAGCGCAGCAGACTCATTGTGGCAACAACGCAAAGCCTGTGACTTGATCCGAGACGACTTGTCGGTCACGCATCCCGCCGACAATGACCCAGCGCCCGTCTGCCTTTTGTAGCAGGCCGCGATGATCCATGGTCGCGCTTTGCAGCCGACCACCTGCGCGCCACTGGCGCGTCGGCAAGTCGAACACGTGAATCGCATCGCTCGGCGCGCTGGGGACGCCGTTGTAACCGACGCCGCTAAAATTGTAGGGATTGTCGCTGCCACCGGCGAAGACCACTTGCCCTTGCGCGCCCGCGGCGGCGGCACGATACAGTGCCTTGCCTGGGAAGTGCGGCAGGGTTGTCCAGTCGATACGCTGCAAATTTTCCGGGTCGATGCGACCGTGATAACACGCGCGCTGCGCCGCAAACACGCGCCGCCCCGCAGTCGTTTGAATCCGCACGCCGTCGCACACCACCAGTTCGTTGCCGCTGATACCACCCGCGTGTCCGAATACCGGAGCGCCGGGAAACGGCGTACTTTGAAACCAGCGCTGCGTGTGCGTGTCGAGCACCTGCACCAGGTTGACGTTACCCGTGTCATGCCAGCCGCTGATCAGGTAAACATAGCGTTTCTGGTAGACAACACTCAGCGCATCGTCGACCGGGACCGGCATCGGTGGCAACTCGCGATAGGTGCCGGCGATCACGTCGACGGCATGCACGGTTTCGATGGATTTCTCGCTGCCGTCTGCCGCAACGGTATAGCCGCCAATCAGGTAGACCGTCTCGCCTACGGCCACGGCAGTGGCGGCCAGGCGGCCGGTCCCCGGCGGTGGGGGAAGCGCGTGCCAGCGCGGCGCATCGGGCGCCAGTGCGTACGCATGCGCCGAAATATCGGCGTGGGTTTTGCCCGCACCCAGTCCCAAAAACGTGACCAGGTATTGACCCTTGGCCGTGTTGACAGCGGCCACCGCGTTGTTAGCAACGGGCTGCGGCAAGGATGGCAACGAGGTGGTGGCCGCAGTTTCGGGCAAGTTATGTGTGCACGCGGCTAACGCACACACGCTCAGGACAGCGGCTGCCCCGCGCGCTAATCGATCACGCGTCAAGGATCGCCTCAACGACGCGCGTGGTCACCTCGACTGTGGACAGCGCTGTCGCAGGATCCGGCGCCAGATCTGCGGTGACGGCCCCTGCGGCGACGCACTGGGCAACGGTGCTTTCGACCAGTGCAGCCGCTGCTTCGTGCGACAGCGAATATCGCAACAACATCGCGGTACTAAGAATAGCGCCGTACGGATTGGCAATCCCTTTGCCTGCGATGTCGGGCGCACTGCCGTGGATCGGTTCGTACAAGGCCGCACTGCCATGGCCAACCGAGGCCGAAGGCAGCAGGCCCATCGACCCTGCAAGTACGGACGCTTCGTCAGTCAGAATATCGCCAAACAGGTTTTCGGTGAGCATGACGTCGAAATCGGCCGGCCTTTGCACGAGGTACATCGCCGCCGCATCCACCAGAATGTGTTCGATCTCGACGTCTGGAAACTCGTCGCGCATAACGCGCGTGACGACACTGCGCCACAAGCGCGACGTCGCCAACACGTTCGACTTATCGATAGAGGTGACTTTTTTGCGCCGCGCCCGCGCCAGCTTGCCGGCCACACGGGTAACGCGCTCGACCTCTTCGGCCGTGTAATCACAGACATCGCGGGCCGCGGTATCCGATTCAATTTTGTCGCCAAAGTACAAACCACCGGTCAACTCGCGCACCACCATCAGGTCGACGCCTTTGAGACGATCTGCCTTGATGGGCGACGCCTGCGCAATGGATGGCAAGGGCGCGACGGGCCGCAAGTTGGCAAACACGCCCAGCTCGGCGCGCAGACGCAGCAATCCAAGCTCGGGGCGCTCGGTGGCTTTGGGATCGCTCCATTTCGGGCCGCCAACGGCACCCAAAAAAACGGCGTCGGCAGCCGCGCACAGTGCCAGTGTTTCTGGTGGCAAAGCGCTGCCGGTCGCGTCCATCGCCGCACCGCCCACGAGGCCTTCGTGAAATGTCATATCGAATGCAAATTTTTGCGCGACAGCAGCAAGCACGGCGCGCGCACTCGCAGCGACTTCCGGACCGATGCCGTCGCCGCCAAGAATGACAATGTTGGCGTTCACGTGTGGCCAGATTCGAAGGCGTCGATGTGTTCGGACTGGGACAACAAATAGCCCAACTGATCGATGCCGTTCATCAGGCAATGACGCGCGAACGGATCGAGTTCAAACGCTACATTCTTGCCGCCGGGCAGCTTGAGCAACATGGCTTCAAGATCGACGGTGACCGCGATGTCTGGATGGGCAACCAGCCACTGATGAATATCTTCATCCACGATCACCGGCACGATTCCGTTTTTCTGTGCGTTGGAGCGAAAGATATCGGCGATCTGGGTGCTAATGACGGCGCGCAATCCGAAATCATACAGTGACCATGGCGCATGTTCGCGCGATGAGCCACAACCAAAATTGTGCCCGGCAACCAGAACCTGGGCGCCCTGCGCACTCGGCGCATTGAGTGGAAAATCGGGATTCGGCTGGCCGTCTGCAAGATAGCGCCAGCTGTAAAACGCATGTTCGCCCAGCCCGGTTTTTTGCGTCGTAGTCAAAAACTTCGCCGGGATAATCTGGTCGGTATCGATGTCGGACTGTGGCAGCACCACGGTGCGCGAGGTCAGAGTAACGAAGGGTTCCATAGTAATTCTCTTGCAGTGCGCTTACAGAAATTGACGGGGGTCGGTGACTTGCCCGGTGACGGCCGCCGCGGCCGCGGTCATCGGACTGGCCAGGAAGGTGCGCGAGCCGGCGCCCTGACGTCCTTCAAAGTTGCGATTGCTGGTCGACACCGCGTATTGACCGGCGCCCACCGCGTCACCGTTCATCGCGATGCACATGGAGCAACCGGACTCGCGCCACTCGGCGCCCGCGCTCAGGAAGACGTCGTGCAGGCCTTCGGCTTCCGCCTGACGTTTAACCTCTTGTGAGCCGGGTACGATCAGCGTGCGCACCCCCTCCTTCACTTTGCGTCCGCGCAAAACGGTTGCGGCATCGCGCAGGTCGCTCAGGCGTGAATTGGTGCAGCTGCCAACAAACACAACGTCAATCGGCTTGCCGAGCAGCGGCTCGCCCGCAGACAGTGCCATGTAATCAAGCGCTGACTTCGACGCCTGCGGCACCGCGCCTGTGATCGGCATGACCATGCCCGGATTGGTGCCGTAGGTAATCATCGGTTCCATCGCCGACGCGTCAATATCGATGCTGCGATCAAACTCGGCGTCGCTGTCACTGTGCAAGGCTTGCCAGCGCGTTACAGCCGTATTCCAGTCGGCGCCTGCCGGACTGAAGCGACGGCCATGCAGGTATTCATAAGTGGTGTCGTCGGGCGCGATCAGGCCGGCGCGGGCGCCCGCCTCAATCGACATGTTGCAGACGGTCATCCGTTGCTCCATCGACAGCGCGCGAATTGCGTCCCCGCGATACTCAAGCACATGACCGGTACCACCCCCGACACCCAATCGGCCAATGATGGCCAGAATCAAATCTTTTGCGGTGACGCCGGGGCCCGGCGTACCCATCAGATTGATGGCCATGGTTTTGGGGCGTCGCTGCAACAGGCATTGAGTAGCCAAAACGTGCCCCACCTCGGTTGTGCCGATACCAAAGGCCAGCGCACCAAATGCACCGTGGGTCGAGGTATGACTGTCGCCACAGACAATGGTGTAACCGGGATGCGATGCACCAAGCTCAGGGCCAACCACATGCACAATGCCGCGGTCTTCGCTGGCCAGATCGAACAACGGCACGTCGAAATCCGCGCAATTTTTGGCAAACGTATTGATCTGAGTCGTGGCCGGTCCGGGCTTGAGCGTGCCATACAAATCGGCGGCCAGCGTCGGCGTCGAATGATCCATCGTCGCGAGCGTGCGGTCGGTGCGACGTACTTTTAGATTGCGCTCACGGAGCGCAACAAACGCTTGTGGCGACGTCACCTCGTGCGTGAGATGCAGGTCGATATACAAGATGGCAGGTGCCGCGTCGGTCTCCGGCACGACCAAATGGTCACGCCAGATTTTTTCGAACAGTGTCTGACCCATGGGATCCCCGAGAATGTTTAGCGAAAGTGGACAGGCATCAAGCAGCGATATTGGCATCCAGTGGTTGCAACCAGCCCCATTTATCGGTGGTTGCGCCAGTGAACAAGCCGAAAAAATCGTCCTGCAATACTTTGGTCACAGGGCCGCGTGAGCCGATCCCGATTGCAATATTGTCGACCGAACGTATGGGTGTGACTTCTGCCGCTGTGCCTGTGAAGAACAATTCGTCGGCCAGATACAGCGACTCGCGCGTCAAAGAGCGCTCGACCACATCAAGCCCACGTTCATGCGCCAATGTAATTAGCGTGTCGCGTGTGATGCCGCACAAAATAGATGAGCTGGCGGGTGGCGTGAACAGCGCACCGTTTTTGACCATGAACAGGTTTTCGCCAGCGCCCTCACTGACATTGCCATCGACCGTCAGTCCGATGCCTTCATGAAAACCAAGTCGCTTCGCTTCCATCCCAATAAGCTGGCTGGACAAGTAATTGCCGCCCGCCTTGGCTGCCGCCGGCACGGTGTTGGGTGCAAGACGTTGCCAACTGGAGATGCAGACATCCACACCTTTGGACAAACCTTCTTCGCCCAGATAGGCGCCCCACTCCTGCGCGATAATCGATACGTCGATTTGCGAGTCTTTTGGTGCGACAACACCAAAGCCGACCGCGCCGCGGAACGCGATGGGTCGCAGATAGGCGCCGTCGGTCAGATTGTTGATGGCCACAATCTGGTGACAAGCCTGATCAATCTGTCCAACCGTGAACGGTATCTCGATGCGATAAACCTTCGCCGAATCAAATAAACGCTGGTTATGCTCGCGCAAGCGGAAGAAGACGGTTTCGCCATTCTTGTTGTAGGCGCGGATACCCTCGAATACGGACGAACCGTAGTGCAAAGCGTGCGTCGTCACATGCGTTGTAGCCTGGTCCCACGGCACCATTTTGCCGTTGTGCCAGATCGTATTCTTGTTCGCCATCGCTAAAGTCCCGTATCAGGTTTTACGCTGGCACCGAATCGATGGTTTTGTAGGCCGCTGTGTCCTTGCTGACCGCATCGGTGCTCTCTCTCGAGGCGCGATTGACGGCCTGAATGAACGCTTTGGCACTGGCTTCAACCACGTCGGTGCTCAGTCCACTGCCGTGATAGTGCCCGCCCTGATGCTCGATTGCCAGTGCCACATCGCCCTGCGCATCGTCGCCCAAAGTGACGCCACGAATCTCGAACTGACGCAGCAGAACGGGCATCTTCAGCGCGTTTTCGATGGCCTGGAAAACGGCTTCCACCGGGCCTTGCCCCGCGGCCTCGCCCGTAATTTCGCGGCCGTCCATGTGCCGCAGCTTGATAATGGCCTTCGCCGGCTCGCCGGTGGCTGACGTGGTCGCCAGATGTGCGACCTCCCACGGCCCGGGCGTGGCCGTCTCATCGCGCAGGATGAGCGCCTCAATATCCGCGTCGTAAATGTCCTTTTTCCGGTCCGCCAGAATCTTGAATGCCTTGAATGCGCGCTGAATGTCTTCTTCGCTGGAGTCGAAGCCCAGTTCGGCCACGCGCTGACGAAAGGCGTGACGGCCGCTGTGCTTGCCCAATACCAGCGATGTACGACTGATGCCCACGTCCTGCGGCCGCATGATTTCGTAGGTTGACGCATGCTCGATCATGCCGTGCTGATGGATGCCCGCTTCGTGCGCAAACGCATTGGCCCCAACGCTCGCCTTGTTACGCTGCACGTGCAGCCCGGTGGCTTG
>CAYGSQ010000062.1:7672-11519 GCA_964352435.1 uncultured Gammaproteobacteria bacterium
GAAAGATATCCGGGCGCGTGCGCACGGCCATCACAATTTCTTCCAGCGCGCAGTTGCCGGCGCGCTCGCCAATGCCGTTGATGGTGCATTCCACTTGCCGAGCCCCGGCCTGAACCGCCGCCAGACTGTTGGCCACGGCCAGTCCCAAATCGTTGTGGCAGTGCACGCTCATGACGGCACGATCCATACCCTCGACATTTTCGCGCAGATAGGTAAACAGATTGAAGAATTCGCTTGGCGCCGTGTAACCCACGGTATCGGGCACGTTAATGGTGGTGGCACCCGCGTCCAGGGCCACGCGTACGACCTCGGCCAAAAAAGGCAGCTCGGTACGTGAGGCGTCTTCGGGTGAAAACTCGACGTCATCAGCGAATTGGCAGGCATAGCGAACGTTTTCGTCCACCTGACGCAGAATCTGTTCTTTGGCCATCTTGAGCTTGAACTCGCGATGAATCGCACTGGTGGCCAGAAACACATGCAGGCGTTTACGTTTGGCTTTTTCGAGCGCGGCCACGGCCCGGTCAATGTCCTCGTGGTTCGAACGACACAGGCCGGCGATGATTGGGCCATCCAGCGTTTCACTCAAGGCCTGTACGGACTCAAAGTCACCCGGCGACGCGGCGGGAAAACCCGCTTCGATCACATCGACACCCAATGCCGCGAGGGCGCTGCCGACCGTGAGCTTTTCGTTGAGCGTCATGCTGCAGCCGGGGGACTGCTCGCCGTCGCGCAGGGTGGTATCAAAAATGACCAGTTTGTCGTGATCGGATGCTGACTGTGACATGAAACTTTGCTCTTCGGTTGGGACAAAAAAAACCCCGCGACTGATTTACAGGGCGCGGGGTTTGGTGTTCGTGTGTTGCGTTACGCTACGTCATACCCCGGCCTGTGCGCCGATAAGGAGCAGGCTTAGAAGGAGAAGACCCAGAAGCGCCGCCGTCACAGGCACACCGTCACGTCGCATCGCTTTGGCGCGTAACTTGACAGGTCGGTGTGCGGGGCGTCGCTGCATAAAATTTCCGTTGGTCTATAGCTTAACTTGTACGCCTTTGATGTAATCAGGACCAGCCGACGTTGTCAAGCGCCGGTTCCGCACTTTTCATAACGCGCTAGAACGCCCCCAAACGGAGCACTGCTTGCATCATGACCGATTCAAACGACCGTCGCCGCCATTCTTCTGTTGTTGTCGACGGCTCGGCCCGTGCCCCGGGACGCGCCATGCTGCGGGCCGTAGGGTTCAGTGACGCCGATTTTGGCAAGCCGCAGATCGGCATCGCGTCGACGTTCTCCATGGTGACCCCGTGCAACATGCACATTGACGGTTTGGCCCGCGCGGCCGCGGATGGCGTCGATGCAGCCGGCGGCAAAAGCGTGCTTTTTAATACCATCACCGTGTCCGACGGCATCTCCATGGGCACACCGGGCATGCGCTATTCCCTGGTTTCGCGTGAAGTCATCGCGGACTCCATCGAGACCGTTGTCGGCGGTGAAGGCTTTGATGGCGTGCTCGCGGTCGGCGGTTGTGACAAGAACATGCCCGCCTGCGTGATCGCGATGGCGCGCCTCAACCGACCCGCAATCTTCGTCTATGGCGGCACGATTCGCCCCGGCGCCAAACGACGTGACATCGTTTCGGTGTTTGAAGCGGTCGGTGGCCACGCGGCCGGCACGGTGAGCGACGAAGAACTGCTCGATGTCGAACGCACCGCGATTCCGGGCCCCGGATCCTGCGGCGGTATGTACACCGCCAACACGATGGCCAGCGCCATTGAAGCACTGGGGCTGTCACTGCCCAACAGCTCCGCGCAAGAAGCCGTATCCGCCAACAAGGATCAGGACTGTCGCGACGCCGGGCGCGCGCTAATGAATCTTGTGGACAAAAATATCTGTCCACGCGACATCATGACGCGCGAAGCCTTTGAAAATGCGATTACCGTGACCATCACCGTGGGCGGCTCCACCAATGCCATCCTGCATTTGCTGGCCATGGCGCGCGCAGCAGGCGTCGCGCTCGAGCTCGATGACTTCACACGAATCGGAGCACGCGTGCCGGTGCTCGCGGATCTCAAACCCAGCGGCAAGTACTTGATGAGCGAGCTCATCGAAATCGGCGGCATTCGCCCGCTGATGAAGCAGCTGCTCGACGCGGGCTTGCTCCACGGCAACTGCCTGACCGTCACCGGCAAAACGCTGGCCGAAGATCTGGCGGATGTCGCGCCCTACCCGGAGGGTCAGGACGTGGTGATGCCGTTGAGCCAGCCACTCAAAAAGGACAGTCACCTCGTGGTGCTTTATGGCAACCTGGCACCCGAGGGTTCCGTCGCGAAAATTTCAGGCAAGGAAGGCGAACGCTTCAGTGGCACCGCGCGCGTATTCGAGTCCGAAGAAGACTCACTGAGCGCCATTCTCGAGGGCAAGGTTGGCGCCGGCGACGTGGTGGTCATTCGTTACGAAGGCCCCAGGGGCGGACCGGGTATGCGTGAAATGCTGAGTCCGACGGGCGCGATCATGGGCCGGGGACTCGGCGACAAAGTGGCGCTGATAACGGACGGACGATTTTCCGGCGGCAGCCACGGCTTTGTGGTCGGCCACGTCACGCCCGAGGCGGCCGTGGGAGGCCCCATCGCACTGATTGAAGACGGCGACACCATTACCATCGATGCGACGACACGCAAGATGGATCTCGAGGTGGATGCGCCTACGCTTGCGGCGCGACGCGCGGCATGGCACGCGCCGGACAATAAGGCCACAGGTGTTCTGGCAAAGTATGCGGCGTTGGTAAGCAGCGCGTCGACCGGCGCCGTGACCGATCCGTCGACCTGAATCAGGCGGCGAGTGCGACACCCGGCTGCGGCAAGACATACCAGACCACGGCCAGAAAATGGCAGGCGCCCCCTGCCAGCACGAACAGATGCCAGATTGCGTGATTGAAGGCGATGCTCTTGGCCACATAAAAGAACGCGCCAATCGTGTAGCAAATGCCGCCGGCAACGAGCCACTTCATGCCGTCGGGACCAATCGCCGCCGCGACTTCAGGGCCCGCAACCACAACCAGCCAGCCCATGAGCAAGTAACTGAAGAGCGACAATTTGGGGAAGCGGTGTCCCAGCCAGATCTTGGCGACAATACCAATGGCCGCCAGCGACCATATTGCACCGAACAACCACCAACCGGTCGTGGAGCGCATCGCCACCAGCAAGAATGGCGTATAGGTACCGGCGATCAACAGGTAAATCGCGCAGTGATCGAGCAGCTTGTACAAACGCCGGCGCTGCGCTTCACGTGCACTGTGGTATAGCGTCGACGCGCAGAACAGCAGGATCATGCTCAGACCATAGACTGAGCTTGAAACAATGCGCCACGGATCGTTGACGTCAATGGACAACATCAGCATCCACGCCAAACCGACGACGCTCAGCAGCGCCCCCAGACCGTGGCTCAGGGCGTGCGCATGTTCTTCTGCTTCCGTGTACGGCGCAATGACATCATTCATCGTGCGAGTTTCAGCCATTGGCAGACTAAAAGCGAATTAGTGGCCGACGCGTTTATCCAAACCGGCAGCAGGCACCTCGTCGGCACGACGTATCAAGACACGCGCCCCCTGCAAGTCGATCACGAAATCGCGCTGCGCGAACAAACCCGCCCCGAGCAACGCGGCCGGTTGTTGATCAAGCCCTAAAGTGGCGAAGATCGCGAGGTCTTCGACCCCAAAAATTTCGTCGCGCCAGACCACCGATCCGGTGTTGATTTGAGCGGCAATGAATCGCGGCACGATGCCTGTTTCTTCCAGTATGCCGCCGACGGACGCATGCCTTGAGCGCGTAAAATCGCTCGGCTTGACGCTTCC
>CAYGSQ010000063.1:0-11391 GCA_964352435.1 uncultured Gammaproteobacteria bacterium
GAAGAGTGTTCGCCAGCCAAAATTGCTGATCCTCAACAAAATCGATCTGGTGCCCGAAGGGGACGTCGCGGGTATTTGCGACGATATCGTTCAGCGCCTTGAATGGACGGGTCCCGTCTACCGCGTCACGGCACTCGCCGGCGGCGGAACGCACCACCTGGCGAATGAGGTTATGAGCTGGCTGGAAGCGCAAGACGCCGAGGCTCGGCGTCTACGGGAAGAGGCGGCTGCTACAGCGCCTTGATGGTGCGCACGATACGGCTCTTATGCCGTGCGGCTTTGTTCTTGTGCAGAATGCCTTTGTTGACCATTGAGTCGATCAACGGCTGAGCCGTAATGTAGGCGCTGTTTGCCGCGTCTTTGTCGCCGGCATCAATCGCTGCGAACACTTTTTTCATGTACGTACGCACTTTCGAGCGCATAGCCATGTTGTGCAGGCGGCGCTTGTCATTTTGTCGAGCGCGTTTGGCGGCTTGTTTCGAGTTTGCCACGAGCAGTTACCTTAATAATGATTCGAATAAATATGTCTGTTTGGCGAGCGCCAGCGAGATCGCAGTCGCAGCCAGCCCGGCATTTTGAGCATTTGCCCGCGCCTTGTCAACGTCTGCCGGGGACGGGTCAACGTGGTGCGGCGCACGCCGGACCGGTATCATGCCGGGCGTTGGGCTATACCACCAGTTGAGGCTACCATTTCATGAGCGCGGGTCGATTTGGCTCCCTGTCCGTCGTCGGAGGGATGACGCTGCTGTCGCGCTTGCTGGGCCTGGTGCGGGAGGTCGTGCTTGCGCGCTTTTTCGGCGCCGGCGCGACCATGGACGTGTTTGTGGTCGCCTTCCAGATTCCCAATTTCCTGCGCCGCCTGTTCGCTGAGGGCGCGTTTTCTCAGGCTTTTGTGCCTGTGGTCAACGAATACCGCCAAACACGCAGCCACGACGACGTGCGGGCGCTCAGTGACCGGGTGGCGGGCACTTTGGCCGGCATCCTGCTGGTGATCACCGTCATTGGCGTGATCGGCGCGCCGGTGCTGATCTGGGTATTCAGCGCGGGCTTTGCCGACAAACCGGGCCAGTTCGATCTGGCCGTCGATATGCTGCGGCTCACCTTTCCATATTTGTTCTTTATCTCCCTGACCGCGTTTGCAGGCGGTTTGCTCAACACCTATGACCGCTTTGGCGTGCCGGCTTTTACACCGGTGCTGCTTAATCTGTGTCTGATCAGTGCCGTGCTGTTTTTCGCGCCGCAGATGGAACGGCCGGGCATGGCGCTGGCCTGGGGCGTCTTTTTCGCGGGTCTGGCGCAGCTGCTGTTCCAGCTACCGTTTTTGCGCCTGATCAAGTTGTTGCCGCGGCCGCGCTTCGATCTGGCGCACGAGGGCGTCCGGCGCATCATGACGCTGATGTTGCCGGCGCTGTTCGGCGCGTCTGTGGCGCAGATCAATCTGCTGATTGATCGCCTGATTGCCTCACTTCTGGAGACCGGCTCGATTGCGTGGCTGTATTTCTCCGATCGTCTGTTTGAGTTTCCGCTCGGCGTTTTCGCCATCGCGCTCAGCACGGTGATCTTGCCCGGCCTGTCACGACACAGCGCGGCACAGAACACGCAGGCCTACTCCAATACGTTGGACTGGGCGTTGCGCTGGGTGGCCTTGATAGCCCTGCCGGCGGCCTGTGGCTTGTTTTTCCTGGCGGGCCCCATGGTCAGCACGGTGTTTCAATACGGCGAATTTGGCGGCCGTGACGTGGGCATGGTGCGCGTCAGTCTGATGGCCTATGCGTTGGGGCTGGTGGGGTTTTCGCTGGTCAAGGTGTTGGTGTCGGCGTACTTCGCGCATCAGGATACGCGCAGTCCGGTGCGTATCGGGATTATTGCGCTGGTGTTCAACATCATTGCCAATGTGGCGATGGTGGGCACGATGGTGCATCTGGGCATCGCCGCGCCACACGCCGCTCTGGCGCTGGCCACGTCGCTGTCGGCTTGGCTCAATGCTTTGTTGCTGCTACGCGGCCTGCGTCGACGCGGGGCATTTGCGGCGGTCGCGGGCTGGCCAGTCTTTTTATTGCGCGTGGTGTTGGGCAGCGTGGCGATGGCGGCCGTGATTTATTGGCTGGGCGGTGATCTGGCGCCGTGGCTGTCGATGACGGGCAGTGATCGTATCGCCCGTCTTGCACTGATTATCGGCGCGGGCATGTGTGTTTACGCAGTGACGCTTCTGGCCACGGGCTTGCGTATGCATCACGTAAAAGAGCAGCACCATGCCTGATCATCCGATCCATTTTCATCGTTGGCGCGGCGGCGCGCGGCCGGTGTCCACCGGTTCAGTGGTCACTTTGGGTAATTTCGACGGCGTACATCGGGCGCATCGATACATGCTTGAGCAGGTGGTCGAGCGCGCACGTGCGCGCCAGCTTGATGCCGTGGTCGTGACCTTTGAGCCGTCGCCACGCGAATTTTTTCAGGGTGACAAGGCTCCGGCACGTTTGATGCGCTGGTCGGACAAGCATCTGGCATTTCGAGATTTGGGTATCGACCGGCACATCAGTGTGCAGTTCGATCAGCGCATGGCGTCCATGCAAGCGCAGGACTTTGCCCGCACTTTGCTGACGCAAACGCTCAACGTGCGGCAGGTTGTCGCCGGACACGATTTTCATTTTGGTCATGCACGCGGTGGCAGTCTCGAGACGCTGCGTGAGCTGGGTCAGCAGCACGGCTATACCGTGGACGAGGTGGCCGCGCGCTACCGCGGCGATGTGCGGATCAGCAGCACGGCTGTGCGTGAGGCGCTGGCCGCCTCAGACTTTGGGCTGGCGCAGGCGTTGTTGGGTCGTCCTTACGCCATGAGCGGTCGGGTGGTGCGTGGACAGCAGCTTGGCCGCACGCTTGGGTTTCCAACGGCCAATCTGCGGCCGGGCCGCCGCGTGCTGCCGCTCGAGGGTGTCTTTGCCGTCACCGTCACTGATCGGGGTGAGCTAATCGACTATCCCGCCATTGCGAGTCTGGGTACACGCCCGACGGTCGCCGGGCAGGGCCATCTTCTGGAGGTGCATTTGTTCGATTTTACGGGCAATCTCTACGGTCGGCGGCTGCGCGTGGACTTCGTTGCCAAGCTGCGCGACGAGGCCAGGTTTTCGTCGCTCGAGGCCATGACCGAACAGATGCATCGTGACGCGGCGCAAGCCCGAACGATTTTGGGTGCCGAGCGCACATAATTTGAAAAACTGATTTATTTGAGACCATCGTGGCCGACCAAACCGACTACAAACAAACCCTGAATCTGCCGCAGACCGATTTTCCTATGCGCGCCAGTCTGCCCCAGCGCGAGCCCAAGATGCTCGAGCAGTGGAGCAAGCTCGACCTGTACGCGCATATTCGCCGCGCTTGCGCGGGCCGCCCACGCTATTTGCTGCTCGACGGACCGCCGTACGCCAACGGCAAGATTCACATCGGGCACGCGGTCAACAAAACGCTCAAGGACATCATCGTCCGGGCGCGCACGCTGGCGGGTTTTGATGCGCCCTACGTACCTGGCTGGGACTGTCACGGCTTGCCGATCGAGCTGCAGGTCGAGAAAAAACACGGGCGCGCCGGTGGCAAGCTCGATGCGGTGGCGTTTCGCAAAGCCTGTCGTGCCTACGCGGAAAAGCAGGTCGACGACCAGCGCCAGGATTTTATTCGTCTGGGTGTTGTGGGCGACTGGTACAAGCCCTATCTGACGATGCAGCCAAGCTACGAGGCGCAGCAGTTGCGTTTGCTTGCGCGAATCATCGACCGCGGACACTTGTACAAAGGCTACAAGCCCGTGCACTGGTGTATGGACTGTCGCAGCGCGCTGGCCGAAGCCGAAGTCGAATACGATAACAAGACCTCGCCAGCCATCGACGTGCGCTTTGCTGCGGTCGATAGCGCGGACTTCTACACGCGCATTGGCGTTACCGATGAGGGCGCCGTAACGCTGCCGATCTGGACCACCACACCGTGGACCTTGCCGGCCAACCAGGCGGTCACCGTGCACCCCGAGTTTGACTACGTGCTGCTCGACATCGACATCGACGGTCAACGCGAGCGGCTGGTTACCGTGCCTGAATTGTCTGACGCGCTGCTGGCGCGCGCGGGCGCCACGCTGGTGGCGCAGGTCGCGTCGTTTAAAGGGCAGGTGCTGGAAGGCTTGCAGCTCAAGCACCCGTTTCTGGATCGCGTGGTGCCGGTCATCACCGGTGACCATGTGACGGTCGAGGCGGGTACGGGTCTGGTGCACACTGCACCCGGCCACGGTGTGGACGATTTCATTGTCGGCAAGCGCTTCAATCTGCCGCTGGAAAATCCGGTGGGTGACAACGGCTGCTTCAAGGACGACACCGAATTTTTTGCGGGTGAACACGTGCTCAAGGCCAACGATCACGTCGTTGAAGTTCTGCGCGAACATAACGCCTTGCTGCACCATGAGGCGTATCAACACCAGTACCCGCACTGCTGGCGGCACAAATCGCCGGTTATCTTTCGGGCGACGCCACAGTGGTTCATCAGCATGGACAAGGCGCACCTGCGGCGCGACGCCATGACCGCGATTGGTAATGTGCAGTGGCTGCCCGACTGGGGTGAGCAACGCATCCAGGGCATGGTCGAAGGTCGTCCCGACTGGTGCATCTCGCGTCAGCGCATCTGGGGCGTGCCGATTGCTGTGTTCGTGCACAAGGACACGGACGAGTTGCACCCGCGTTCGTCTGAGCTTCTGGGCCAGGTGGCGGACCGCGTGGCCGAGGGGGGCATTGACGCGTGGCAGTCCATCGAGCCTGCCGACCTGCTGGGCGACGAGGCGTCCGACTATCGAAAAGTGACTGACACAATGGATGTGTGGTTCGACTCGGGCAGCGCACATTTCTGCACGCCTGAGGGCAACGCGGCGCTGGCCGCGCCGGCGGATCTGTATCTTGAAGGCTCGGATCAACATCGTGGCTGGTTTCAAAGTTCACTTCTGACCAGTGTGGCCATGAATGGCGAGGCGCCCTACAAGGCGGTGCTGACCCACGGCTTTACTGTGGACGAGCACGGCAAGAAAATGTCCAAGTCCGTGGGCAACACCATCGCGCCGCAGAAAATTTTCAGCACGCTTGGGGCGGACATTCTGCGCTTGTGGATAGCGGCCAGCGATTACCGCAACGAGATGAGTGTGTCAGAGGAAATCCTCAAGCGCATGGCCGATTCGTATCGACGCATGCGTAACACGGCGCGCTTTTTGCTCGGCAACCTCGATGGCTTCGATCCCTCCACCGATGCGATCGATGCGGCCGACATGTTGGCCATTGACCGTTGGGCCGTGGCGCGCACGAATGCGCTGCAGGACGACATCGTCAAAGCCTACGAGACCTTCGAGTTTCATCGCATCTATCAACGGTTGCACAACTTCTGTGTCGTCGATATGGGTGGTCTGTATCTCGATGTTCTGAAAGATCGTTTGTACACCACCGGCGCCAACAGCCGCACGCGGCGCTCGGCGCAAACGGTCATGTGGCACATCGCCGAGGCCATGGTGCGTTGGTTGGCACCGATCATGCCGTTTACCGCCGAAGAAATCTGGCAGCAGCTTCCCGGTGAGCGCGACGCCACGGTGATGACGTCGCAATGGCACACGCTCCCGGCGAATGTCGTGGATGAGGGCATCGATTGGGACGCGCTAATTGAAGTGCGCACCGCGGTCAGTCGTGAGCTTGAGGCGTTGCGCGCGGCCAAAGCCGTGGGCTCGCCGCTGGAGGCGCGTGTGACCCTGTACGCCGGCGATGCGTTGACGCAAGTGCTCGGCGCACTGGGCGACGAGTTGCGGTTCTTCCTGATTACGTCCAGTGCCGACGTAAAACCGGCAAGTGAGCGCGGTCAGTCTGCGGTGGCGGCGGAAGAGGGACTCGCGGGCCGACTATGGGTCGAGACCGCGGCCTCCACCGATCCCAAATGTCAGCGCTGCTGGCATCGGCGCGATGACATTGGCGGCGATACCGATCACCCAACGCTGTGTGTACGCTGCGTGGACAACATTGCCGGCGACGGTGAAGCGCGTGCGTTTGTATGAGTGACGAGACAGATGCAGCGGAAGTTACGGCGCCGGTCGTCAAACGGTCGTGGGCCAGTCGCTTGCTGCCGGGCGCGACGCCGTGGCTGGGCTTGTCTCTGGTTTTGTTCATTGCAGATCAGTGGACCAAGCACTGGGCAAGTGCGTCGCTGACCTACGGCCGGCCGAACGTCTACAACGAGTATCTGGATTTCACTTTGTTGCACAACACGGGTGCGGCATTCAGTTTGTTAGCGAATGCGGGCGGTTGGCAAAAGTACTTTTTTATCGTGCTCAGTGCCGTGGTCAGTGTGCTGCTTATCGTATGGCTGGCACGTTTGCCGCGGCGTGGACGATTGCTTCTGGTAATCGGCCTGGCGTTAATCGTGTCGGGCGCGCTGGGCAATCTGTACGACCGCGCGCTGTTGGGGTACGTCGTGGATTTTCTGCACTTCCACTATCAGGATCACTACTGGCCAGCGTTCAATATCGCCGACACGGCCATTAGTATTGGCGTGGTTTTGTTGCTGATCGACAGCTTCGTGTATAAGGAAGAGACGACGCCTGAAGCCGCAGACTAGCCTGCTAATCGGAGCCGGTTGGAACGACTTCGTAAAAACCCTGCTCATTGGTTGTGCTGGCATTTTTGCCGGACGTGCCTACGGCGTTGATGCGATAGTGATCGCTTTGATACGAGCCAATCGAATAGCCGGTGGGTGCCAGGCCGGTCATGTCGAACGTGACGGTTGAAGCCGCGTTGGTTGCGTCGCTAAATGAGAAGTTGCTCAGTCGCGGCGTGGCAGGGGTGGCGGCACCTAAAACCAGTTCCGCTTCAATCGCCGACTCGGCAGCCTGAAAGGCGTTTTCCGAAAATTGTGTATTACCGGCAAGCGTCAGCTCAAGCGTTGCACGTGACATGCCCGACACCGCGAAGACGGTGAGGACCAGCAACAGCAGCAGCCCGATGATCAGGGCGGCACCGCGTTGACGTTGCACCGTTGGATAATTCATTGGCAATGTCCCTAGGTTGCGTTGGTAATCGCCACGCGGCGGTTACGCAATTCAATGGTTTTGGAAATAACGGTGCGGCGATAAGCATCGTCGTCCGTGCTGGTGGTGCCCGACGCTTGAAAACGCTGGTCAGAGTATTCGTAGCGCAGGTCGTCGACAAAGCCAAGTTCCGTCTGCGCTGTGCGCAGGCGCAGCCACACACGTAGCGCAACAATCTGCGCGGCGCTGACGACGTCGTCGGCGTTGACGTAACTGTTCGCCGAACCATCGCCGGTCAGGTCGACGCCGTATTGCACCTGCATGTCTTCAATGCCGGAGATCACTTCTTCGGTATTGATTGTTGGCGTGCCGCCGGTAGTATCGACGAACGCACGCCGCAACGAGGGCAGGTTTGGATCGGAATCCGACCGTGAGGAAACAAAATAGGCGTTGGCGTCCAGCTCATTAATGCGGGCATTGACCCCAAATACACCGGGTAATACGGTGCCGCTGAAAATTTCGGCGTGGGTTTGGTCCGAGCGAATATACAATCCGCCCGCGGACAGGTCGGCCTGCACCAAATCCTGTTTGTCGGCGTGACGCAAGACAAGGACATCGGAGTTGTTCACATAGTTGACACCGGCCAGACACGACGCGTTGTAGGCGTTGGCATTGTCCGAGCCTTCAACCGGGGTGTCCAGGTTTACTGCCCAGTTGATATCGCAGTCGGAGGTGACGACGATGTTGACCGGATCGGCCGGCGTGGCGCGACCGGCCACAAACGCCGTATCGTTTTGCATGCCCCACAGCCCGACTGCGCGAACGTCTTCTTCGATGACAGACAGCGCGTAACGACCGGATTCCTGCATGCGCGCCATGCGTTCGCTGACCAAAATGGCAGACTGACTCTCCTGATAGACAGTGAGCGTGCCGGCAATCAGGAAGACGCCAATGCCCAGGCCGACCAGTAGTTCGATCAGGCTGAAGCCGCGTTGTGGGCGTATAGGGTTGCGCATGATCAAATCACCGTCGACAAGGTGTAATCAAATTGTTCGTTGCGTTCAGTCCAGCTAATGCGGATCGTGAACGAGTTGGGTTGCGTGGCCGTGTTGATGTCAATTTCCGCCGTGGCGCCGGGTAGCCCTGCGCGTTTGTAATTGCCGTTACTGGTGTTGCCAACCGCGCTTTTCCACAGCCAGATATCAAACGCCGCCATTTGTGCCGGCGTGCAGTTTTGCGCCGCGGCGCCGTTCATCTCGCCACATACGGTGGGCACACCGCCGGCTTGTTGGGTCCCGGTTTCGTACCACTGCCGTCCGGCGCGATTGGCACGAATACGATCGGCCATATCTGAGGCGAGGTTGATGGCCAGCGTGCGCGAGTGCGCAGAGCGCCCGGCACGCAGGCTCTCGACGTACAGGGCTGCGATGCCCAGCATGCCGGTGGCGAGGACCACCATTGCGACGAGTGTTTCAATAAGTGAGAAGCCGCGACTGCGACGGCGCGGCGCTTTGGATAAGTGGATCATGCGTCTTGCTCCGTACGCTGTGCAACCGCACGCATCAAAAAGCCGATGGCTTGAGCGGACGTGCAGGAGTTTGCAAAACGGCCCTGTGGATCGGCATTGCCAGCGCTGGTGGGTCGTAGTCCCGCCATCACGTGCGGCGTGGCAAAGGCTTGCACCACAGCGGGCATGGTTGGATGTTTCTTGGGCAAATCAGTCATGGCGTTTTTTCTAACAAGCATCCTTGGGCGATGCACGTGTTCTCCGACGAAACTAAAAAAAAATCCGACGGGCGGACGAATTCATCGTCTAGCGCCAGCACGCCGTCGTGTTGTCTCCGCCGCCGCTGTCGGTCGCGCCGAGCGCGCCGGTGGAGTCGATGGTGAACTGTGCACAGGTGTCGTCGTCCGCTTGTGGGCCGCCGCTTTGCGGATCGGCGGATGCTGAAAACTCATCGACGTCTGCATTGTTGATCGTCAGCGTGTAATAGCCGTTGGCCGTACCGTCAATGTTCAGATCTGTCAGAACCGTGGTGTAGGTGTTGTTTTGCAGATAGAACTTTTCTTGCGCGTTCGCGATCTTCAGCAATGCGGCCATGGCATCACCGCGATGCGATCGCTGTACGTGCTTCTGATAGCTTGGCAGCGCAATCGACGTCACGATGGTGATAATCGACACGGTAATGAGAAGCTCCAACAGCGTGTAGCCAGTCTGCTTGGAAGGGCGATCAGTCATAGTGTGTTTCTCGATGAACGGACACGGTCAGTCCACGGCGCGAACAGGCGGCGTGTCATTGAATTGACAAAAGTGTAGGAAATCGAGGGTTGTGAGCGCCGTGCGGCGAGTCACAGTTTGGCGGGGCGTAACGTTATGTCACGCGCAGGGTTGCAAAAATGCGATGTGGGTTTGTCTTAACGACATGCGTGGTGGCATTGCGTCATCGGTGGCGCGTATGTGAGCTGCGTTTGCGCTGGTTGGGGTGGCGTCCTTGCCGTGCGTATCAGATCTGGTCTAGTGTCCTGTTCCGCTAATTCGGTGAATTATTTGGCGAGCAGTTTTTGTGCTGGCAAGGCGCGGCGACGCGGCATATCGGGGATATGGCAAGGAGCCGCAACACCGTCAGCGCGAAAAATGGTCAGAAATAATTCAGCCAATTGGCGGAACAGGACACTAGCGCCAGCACTCTGCAGAGATATCATCGACGCCAGTAGGCCCCGTCGCCCTTTTGCGGCCGAGCTGATCGATACTGAACGACGTGCAGCGCTCGTCCAGGCCCTGACCGCTGTTTGCGTCGGCCGGCGTCGCCGTGGCGAGGAAGGTGCTGGTGCCACCGACCAGCGCTATGGTGTAGTAGCCGTTCTGCGTGGCCGCGGGCACACCCAGATCGGCCAGTTCGTCCGCAAATGTATTGTTCTTAAAAAAGAAGCGCTCCTGCTGCCCGGCGATATTGAGGAGCGCCGCTTTCGCGTCCGTGCGCTTCGCGCGTTGCGTGCGCTCCACGTACGACGGATAGGCAAAGGCCGCCAGTATGCTGATGATGCTGACCACAATGACCAGTTCGATCAGCGTGATACCGCGCATCAACGGTTGTGACTTATGCATTACAGTTCTTCCTGTGGCTGGTCAGTCTCGCTCCAGTACGTGCGCACCGGTGCGGTACAAATACCGGCGTCAAAGCCATCAAGGCCCACCTGCAGTCGCACCTCGCTACCCGGATTCGAGCAGGTGCCCCCGACCGTTTCGAACACCGCCTGATCGTCGTTGGTGTCGTCGTCGTCAGTTAATACGTCGCAGTTTTCGACACACGGCGGCGCGGTAAAGGTCAATTGCGGTTCGGGCGGGATACCGGTGCGATCCAGCTCGATGAAACCTTCGTCCGAGCCATCGGCATTTACCAAAGCCGGGAAGCCCGTCAGGATGTCGAGTGCATAGAGGCGACCCGTGCCGATGGCGGCAGTGGGAATGCAGCTCGCTTCTGACTGGATTGGCGAATACGTCGTGAAAAACACGCGGTTGTCGGCGATCAATGCGGGCGACAGGTTTTTCTCGCCGGGGTCCTGCGACAAATTGAGGTACCAGCCGCCGTCGCCGGATCCGTCGCCGACATCGACCGGGTCGCCGGGGTCGCCGGTGTTGCTCAGTGTCAGGGCCAGCAAATCCGCTTCTGTGAAGGCTGGGTCGTAAACGGGTTCGTTGTCCCCGTCGAGCACGGGCGTAAAGACGTTCGGATCTTTCAGCAGGTAGAAACGATCGTCGTTGACCCGTTTCAACGGGCTCGCACGCCAGCCCGAACCGATGGCAATGGTCAGGAAATCTTCGTTACGCGTAAGGATGCGTGCCACGCGCGGCGCATTAAAAAATCGTCGTTCGTTAGCCGCGCCGGAGCCGCCCAATGTGGCCAATCGCGTACCGAAAATTTCACCATCAACGATATCAAAGCGCCACACCTGGCCGCCAAGATCCCCGACGTACATGCGATCGACCAAGCCGTCCTGATTCATATCCAACGACGTGACGTCGGCGGGGATGGGGAAAGTCATTTCCGGAAAATTGAGTGTGCCGCCGGTATCGCTTGCGGACCAGATGAAATTGCCGGTCCGGGCGTCAACGATGTACACCGCGTTGCCCATACTGCCATTGTTATACCCACCTTCCTGCGCCGGGTCGTAGCCGCCACCGAAGATCAGAACGTCGCGTTCATCGGTACCGAACTTGATGCGTGCAGGTGTGGCGGCCGACCAGGACTGCCCCAGAGCGCCGAAACTGCCGCTGCCGCCGGCGATTTTAAAGGCGAGTTTTGGCGCGGAGCCGGTGCTTTGGGTGGCTGTACCGCTGCGGTCGGTGCCGAGGTTCAGGCCGT
>CAYGSQ010000064.1:0-11386 GCA_964352435.1 uncultured Gammaproteobacteria bacterium
TGACCTGGGCGGCGATTCGATTTTAAACATTCAGATCGTGGCGCGTGCCCGCAAGCACGGCCTGACATTGCAGCCGCAGCAGATCTTTGAACATCCGACCGTGGCCCAACTGGCCGGCGTAGTGGGTGATGCCGAGGCCATCCGCAGCGAACAAGGCGCGATTACAGGACCGGTCGCGCTCAATCCGATACAGCAGCGCTTTTTCGACCGCCAGTTGCCCAAACCCGAGGTCTACAACCAGTGCGTGACTCTGGTGGCCACGGGGCCCATAAAGGCGCTGGCGCTGGAAGAAGCACTGCGCCAAATCGTTGGTCAACACGATGCGCTGCGCGCGCGCTTCACACACCACGATGGCGAGTGGCAGCAAACTCTGTTGGCGCCCGAAGACGTCAAGGTCGCACTTGAGATGGTGGACCTTGGCGCGCTGCCCGCAACACAACATGAACAGGTTCTGGCCGCGACCACGCAACGCCTGAATGAATCGATGTCCCTTGGCAACGGTGAGCTGGTACGTGCCGCGCTGCTGCATCGCGGTGAATCGGTCGCCCCATGGCTGGTGCTGAGCGTGCATCATCTGGCGGTCGACGGCGTTTCGTGGTGGGTGTTGCTGGAAGATCTGCAAAGCGCTTACACCCAGCTATGCGACGGTCATCCCGTAGCGCTGCCGCCCAAGACAACGTCCGTTCGACGCTTCGTCGACGCACTGACAAGCTATGCGAATGACACCCGCACCCCTTGGCAGTCGTTTATCGACGCATCCGGCAGCACGACTTCGCTTCCACGTGACGTCCACGACCATGGCGCGTTGCGCGCCGGCGATGCGCAACAAGTCACGGTGTCTTTGACACGCCATGAGACCACCGGTGTTCTGGTTGACACGGCGACCGCGTGGCGCACACAGGCACCCGATGTTTTGCTCACGGCACTGGCCGACACTCTGAACGAGTACTGCGACGGCGCGCCCCTGCAGGTCGATATCGAAGGTCACGGCCGCGAAAATATTGCACCGGACATCGACGTACTGCGCACGGTTGGTTGGTTCACGAGTGTTTATCCACTGACGCTTGCAAGCGACCCGGCGCAGGATATAGGCAGCCGTGTCCGGACCATGAAAGAACAGTTGCGGGCACTGCCTGACCGGGGCCTCGCCTACGGTGCAGCCCGCTATTTGAACCATGATCACGGCGTGGTAGACGCCTTGAAAGCCCGTGGGAAATCGGATGTGCAGTTCAACTATCTGGGACAGTGGGATCGCGCCCGCGCGGGCGGCCACTGGTTCCGCTTTGCCCAGCCGCTTGCGCTATCTGAAGACGCCGACGCACCGCGCGAACACCTGCTGGCGATCGACGCCATGGCCTACGACGGCCAACTGACGGTCACCTGGACCTACAGCCCGAATGTTCATCATGCGCAGACCATCGAGCGACTCGCGCAGACCTTCAAGACCCGTTTGGTTTCGTTGGCAAGTGCCTGTCGCGAAGGCGGCGCTGCCGTACTGGCACCGTCCGACTTCCCGACGGCGGGCCTGGATCAGGGCGCACTGGACGACCTGCTGGCAGATTTTGGCGAGCTGCCTTGAACGCAAGCAATATCGTCTCGATTAGTGCGCTAACACCCATTCAGGAAGGCATTCTTTTTCACGTCATTCGCGAGCCTGATCGCCGCGCTTATCACAGTCAGTTTTGCGCCACGCTCGACGGGCCTGTCGACATCGAATTATGGGAACAGGCGTGGCATCTAACCATCGCGCGACACGATACTTTGCGTACGCTGTTCACCTGGGAGGGCCGCGATAAGCCACTGCAGATCGTCCGTGAACAAGTGGAGCTACCCTGGCAAGTCCTCGACTGGCAGGGATCAGATGGCGCAGAAATCGCCCGCCTGCTGCGCGACCTGCTGGAACGCGACCGTGACCTGGGCTTTGATCTTGAGCGCGCTCCACTGGTGCGCTGTTTCACCATCAAGACCGGCGCACGTGCCCAGCGCTTTGTATTGAGCTTTCATCATCTGATCCTGGATGGCTGGTCGATGCGATTGGTACTGGCCGACGCGCAACGTTTGTACGCGCAGTTGGCCCAGGGCAACACGCCCGACCCAGCTCAGGCGCCCTCTTTCACGCGCTTCGTGGAATGGCAGGCGGAGCAAGACAGCGCGGCCCATGACGCATTCTGGCGCGAACAACTTGGCGACTTCGTGGCCCCGGTCTTTCCAGGCACTAACGACGGCACGACGGGCGTTACGGACACGCACAACGTCGTTGACCGCTCACCCGACACGTCGCTCAGCGAACGACTCAAAGACTACTCACGCACGCAGCGCGTTACGCTTAGCAGCACGATCAGCGCCGCGTGGGCGCTTCTTTTGCAACGCTATACCGGCGAAAACGACGTTGTCTTCGGCGCTACGGTCGCCGGTCGGCCACCGCAACTCGATGGCGTCGAGGCCATGGCCGGCATGTTTATCAACACGCTGCCACTGCGCGTGAACGTCGACGATGCGCAAGCCGTAAACGACTACGTGGCACACGTTCACGCACGTCAGGTCGCACTGCGCAGCGTCGAGCACTCACCGTTGGCGAGGGTCACGCGCTGCAGTGGCGTGGCCCCGGGCAGCCCTCTGTTCGAATCAATTGTGGTATTCGAAAATTTCCCCGCCGCCGAAGCGCAGACCGACACGCCAGCGTTTACGCTGACGCTGGACGATTTCGTTGAGTACAGTCATTTCCCGCTTGCACTGCTCGTCGTTCCCGATGAGACGCTGCGGCTGATTTTGGTCAGCGACCCGCAGCGCGTGAACGACGCGTGCGCGCAAGACATGCTCAACAACTTCATCGCGCTATTGCACGCGCTCGTGGCAGGCACATCGGCGACGGTCGGCCAATTGGACGCGTGCGATGCAGCACAACGTCACACGCTGATACACGAGCTCAATGACACACACCGTGACACGGCTGCGGTCACGCCCCTGTGGGATCAAATCGTGGCCCGAAGCGAAGCTGAGCCCGAGCGCATTGCGACCGTGGACGGCGAGATCACACGCACCTACGCCGAGCTGATAGACCGCGCACGCCGGGTCGCATCGGGGATTATCGACGCAGGCGTAAAAACCGGCACCCCGATCGCGATCATGGCGCCCCGTGATGCCGATGCCGTGGCAGGCGTGCTCGGAATTTTAGCAGCCGGTTGCGCCTACGTACCGCTGAGTATGCGAACACCACCGGCACGCACGACAAAGATCCTGGCCGATCTTGCACAGACCCAGGACGAGGTCGTTGTGATCATCGGGCACGACTGCGCCGTGCCGGGCACTTTTCAGACACTGAGTCTTGGCCAATTGCTCACAACCCGCTATCAGGCAACGCGGACGTCCGCGCCGGACGATCTCGCCTATGTGATTTACACGTCCGGCTCCACCGGCGCACCCAAAGGTGTCGCGGTGTCGCAGCGCAACCTGTATCACTCGGTCGACGCACGCGATCACTACTACCGGGACGCGCCGGATGCGTTTGCCCTGCTCTCAACCCTGGCCACAGACAGCTCGGTGGCCGGCCTGTTCTGGACACTTGGTCGTGGCGGCACGCTCGTGCTGCCGCAGGAACGGGCGGAGCAGGACATGCCTGCGCTGCTCGAGTTACTGCGCGCCCAGAGCGTCACGCACCTGCTGACGGTGCCCTCGCTCTATGCATTGCTACTGGAACATCTGGACGACGCGCCGCTGGCCGCACTGCGCGTCGCCATCGTCGCCGGGGAAGCCTGTCCGACGGCTTTGGTCAGCGAGCACGCACAACAGCAAACACACACCACGCTGCACAACGAATACGGCCCGACCGAAGCGACCGTGTGGTGTAGTGCTGCACGTTTGCACGCGGGTCTGCCCATCACCATCGGGGGACCAATCGCCAACACGCGACTGTACGTCGTCGACGCCGATCTGCGCCCCGTACCAATTGGCGTCGCGGGCGAACTGTGCATCGGCGGCGCACAGGTCGCGCAAGGTTATCTGGGCGATGCGCCGCGCACCGCGGAGTACTTCGTTGCCAGTCCGTTTGTTGAGGGAGACCGGCTGTATCGCACCGGTGATCGAGCGCGCTGGCAACGCGACGGTACGCTGGCGTTTATCGGCCGTGTCGATGCGCAAATCAAGGTGCGTGGATTTCGCGTCGAACCCGGCGACATCGAAGCGTGTATCGAAGCGGTGGACGGCGTCAACGAAGCGGTCGTGGTGCTGCATCAAGCGCCGGGCAGCTCGACCAGCCCGCGGCTCGTCGCATGGCTACATGGTCACGAGACAACGGCCGCGTCTGCACTACGCGAGCACATGGCGACGCAACTGCCTGCCTACATGGTGCCGCAACATTTGGAGTGGATCGACGCGCTACCGCGCAATGCGGCAGGCAAAGCGGATCGACTCGCGCTGGCGATCCGCCCGCTACAAACCCCGAGCGGCAACGCAAGTGTCGAGCGCGAGGAACACTCGCCGGTAGAACAGGCCCTGCTCGACATCTGGCGCGAGGTGCTGGGTACAGAGGCGATCAGCAAGCACGACGACTTTTTTGCCCTCGGCGGTGACTCACTATTGAGCATTCGTATTCTGGCGCGTGCCGGCAAAGCGGGCCTTGTTATCGCACCCAAGGAATTCTTTGCCAATCCCACGGTCGCCGCACTGGCACGATGTGCGAAGAGCACATCGACGCGCCGGGTAAAGCAAACACCCGTCATCGGTGCACAAGCGCTAATGCCCATCCAGCGCTGGTTTTTCAAGCGCATTACACGGGGTGCGGAGCACTGGAACATGTCCTGGTGTTTTGAGCTTCATGCCACGATTTCACAACACACGTTGCAGCGCGCGCTCGCCGCAGTGGTCACCCATCATGACGCCTTGCGCAGCCGGTTTGAACAGACGAATGGCAAGTGGCACGCAACACTCGACGCCGCACAGGAATTTGATGTCGTCAGCCAACTCGATCTTCGTCAAACCGATCACGCCGAACTGACGGCAGCGGTTCACGCCCACGCCGACATACTCAACACGCAGTTCGACTTAAGCGCTGCACCCTTGCTGCGGCTATGCCTCATCCGCACGGCCACGACGTTGCCAGATCGCGTGCTGATCATCGCGCATCATTTGATTGTTGATGCTGAATCGTGGCGCATCGTTATTGAAGACCTTTGCCTTGCGCTGGATCAATTGGCGCGTGGCGATGCACTTGCACTGCCTGCCAAAACCGACTCAATGATCACCTGGGCTGCGCGCCTGGACGCATGGGCGCAAGAGGAGGCTTTGCTCGGCGTCGCACAGCAATGGACCGAGCGCTTGGCCAAGATGCCGCCTCCGTTGGTCAGCGCAGCGTTGTCGCCTGAGCAGGTCGTGGAGAATACGGTGCGCTATCGGGACATCGCGCTGACGGACGCCGACACACACGCCTTACTGGACGCAGCGACCACGACGCGCGCGAGCATGCAAGAGACGCTTCTCGCCGCCGTGGCCGGGGCACTCGCACGCCACACACAACGCGACGCCGTGTGCATCGAGCTTGAGGGTCACGGTCGCGAGGCGCTGTTCGATGACGTCGATATCTCGCGCACCGTCGGCTGGATGACCACCGCCTATCCGCTTGTTGTGCAGGACCCTGGCCTCGGCACCGACATCAGTGCGACCTTGCGTGCCGCCAAATCCGCGCTGCGAGATGTCCCGCACAACGGCCTGAGCTATTCTTTGCTTATGCACGCCGATCTGGACAATCCGTCCCTACAAACGCTGCGCGGCATACCACGCGCGCAGGTGTTACTGAACTACCTGGGCAAAAAACAACATGCCGAACACGGCTTGCTGCGTCTGTGTGATGACCGCTGCGGTCAAGCACGTGCCGCCGATGCCCCGCGTGCTTACCTGCTCGAAATCAACGCCTATCTGGACGACAACGCGCTGCATTTGAATCTGGCCGCGCCGCGCGCTGCACTCACCGATGCCGACCTCGATGGGCTGGAACAGGCGCTTGTCGCGCACTTGCAGGACATGGGCGGCGCAACCACACACACCGCCGTGCCGCAGGATTTTCCGCTGGCCAACCTGGACCAGCAGGCACTCAGTGATCTGTCGACGCTACTCGATGATCTGGACGACGTGGACTAGCGAGCGCTTTTCGCGATGTCGAGTGCTTCGCGCGCCAGCGTTTCAATCACGTCAAACTGCCCGGCGGCTATGGCATCGGCCGGGGTCAGCCACGTACCGCCACAGGCAAGCACGGCATCCAATGACAAATAGTCGACAAGATTCGTCGGCTTGACGCCACCGGTTGGCATAAACCGAACGTCGCGGAACACCGAAGCCAGAGCCTTGATCGCCCCGGGGCCACCCGCAATTGACGCCGGAAACAACTTGAGTTGACGCAGGCCAAGATTCCACGCGCGCTGCGTCTCACTGGCGGTCGCCACACCGGGCAGGATGGGCACATCGAGCTCGCGAGCCGCGGCCACGACACCTTCATCGAGACCAGGGGAGACCAGAAACTGTGCGCCCGCGGCAACCGCAGCGTGCGCATGCGCAACGGACAATACGGTGCCCGCACCTACCAGCTCATCGGTCGCCGCGACGCGTAGTGCCCGGACCACGTCGTACGCACCCTCGGTGCGCAACACGACCTCCATGACACGCAGCCCACCGCGGCGCAGCGCCTGCATGACCTGGACGGACTGTGCACCGTCGTCACTTTGAATCAGTGGTACCACAGGCGCGCTCAGCAGCGCGTCATCCAACTCTTTCTGCACGTTACTCATCGACTCATTCCGGCTCGCAAAGGGCGTGAGTATAGCCTTGATTGGTCAGCGAGGTAGCGCCAATGCGCGCAGCAGAACCACATCACGCTGCGCGCGCACGTCGTCGACACTGACCATCACCTCGACGTCGGGTATGACGCCAAGCCCCCGATCCGCCGGATCGATACCGGTGTCAATACGCTGAACCGGCAAGCGCAGTCGAATCTGGCTTGCCGGCAGCTCGAGAAAAAACAGTACGCCTGCCGTCGGACCCGCGACATTACCGCCCGTGCGACCGCCCACGACGGTGGCGCGGCCCGAGTTCTGCAGTGCGCCGATCAGCATAGTCGAGCCCGACGAATTTGCGCTGGAACTCAGCACAAGCACCTCGCCAGCAAACGCATGGCGTGCGGGCTTGATTGCACGGCCGACACCGAACAGCCAGCCGCGCAGACGATACTGGTCGTCGGCGAGTTTCTTGAACCACCAGCGCTTGGGATTGAGCGCACGTGATTCCCAGGTGGTCAGATGTTCACGCAAGCCGGTCAGATCCAGAGTCTTGACGCGGTTTTCGCGGGCGATGTGCGTGGGCCGTGTGATCAGGTGTGCAAACAGACGATCACGGGCGTCATTCGAGCCACCGCCGTTCGCGCGCAGATCAACAATCAGGCGCGATACCTGCGCCTCGTTAATCGATTGAAATAAGGGGGCATAGACATCTTCAGGGTCCACGGGCTGTCGATAGTTAACGAACGTGTCGACCGTCAGTACGGCAATACCATCAGCACGCAAATCAAGCGCGACACCATCGGGGAAATTGGAGGCGCGCGCGACTGGACCCGGCAACGCACGTTGGGCATCGAGGCCCACGCGTGACACGCTGACTGATCGCGCAGTACCGGTGGAATCTGCGATGGTTAACGTCGCCGTTTCTGCCACGCCTTCCAACGCCATGAAATGCTCAATTGCGCCACCGTCAAATTCACGTGAACGGGCCAGCTCGCCCTCACGTGCATGATCGGTATAACCATCCACCGGTACCAGCGGTGCGAAGCGTTCGATCAGACTCCCCATGGACTGCCCGTCAATCGCGATAATTTCGTCAAAGCGTGCGATGCCGGTGGACGGTTCAGCGGTATCAACAACGGCGCGTCCATCGATCAGCGTGTAACGCAAAGGCAGATACACAGGCTGGGTGCGACGGGCTTTGCTCAGCGCCGCGGGCAGCTCGGCTTTCGTGTGATCGCAGCGAATCAGCGCGAGGGTCGCCTGCACGTGCAGGTAAAAGGTCTCCACGCTCATTTGACCCAGTCGCGCCGCTTCGTCGTCAATCGCCTGCCAACTTGCGCGTAGGGTTTGCGCGTCGACAAAGCGCGTATAACCCGGGTGGACACGCTCGTAGGCCTCACGCGCCAACGCCGTATCTTGCGCCACCTGTTCCGGGGTCAGGGCGTGAGCCGTGACGCTTGCGCACAGCACGGTCAAAACCAGCAGGCTAAAAATGGCTCTGATCGGATTCATATTGGTACTCCGTTGCGGACGCCCCATTGGCGCCACTGACGGATCAACGTTGCCCGCACGCCGTGGCGGGGTCGTCTCCAATGGCAGAAAATTCAGCTATTTACAGAATTTGAGACGTTGGCCGTGGCGACCCTTTTCCGCCAGGCGGTCGGCGTCATGCCGCACAAGGCGCGAAAAACCCGATTAAACGTGGCTTTGGAGTTGAAGCCCGCCTGCTGCGCGATATCCAGCACCCGCGCATCGGCATTGGCCTGCATCAGCGCTTTGGCCGTCCCAATTCGCGCCTCATTGATCAACGTATTGAAATTGAGGCCCAAACCCTGATTGATTGCGCGCGACACATAGGTGTCATTGGTGCCCGCGCGTGACGCCAGATCGCGCAGACTCAGGCGCGGTTCGAGATGCCATTGCTTGGCTATCACCATATCGCGCAGACGTGCGCCCTCCTGCGCCCAGTCCCGTTCGGCCGGGGCCGAGGATGGGTCCGGCAGCCGGGCCAGTGCAATGTACGGTGTGCGGATGCGGCTGAGCGCGGCCAGACCCATCCACAACAAGAGCCCCGCGATGACGACGAACATCGGGTAGCGCGATCGATAGCTCAGTGGCCCATACAGCTGATTCGCGATTTCAAACCCCACCCATACAATCAACGCGATACTCAAGGCCGTCAAAAAACGCCATACCCACGACGGATCCAGCTCCTCATACACCGACTGCGTGGTGCTCAGAAATCGACGATAACGTCGCAGCAGTCGCCCCGAGGCGACCGCGCACGCCAGGGCAAATATGACCGCCAGACCAATCTGGATCGGCATAATCCACGGCTCATGGAAGGCCTCGGTGTAGGCCCATTTGGCCCGGTAGTCGCCCAGAAAAAGAAACGCCCAGATGTAATAAAGAGTTTGCACAACGCCCGGCGCAAGCAACCACCAGCGCCAACCCAGTGGTGTTTTCACCATGAGCGTGTATGCGTGCAAGTAAACCAGCGGGCCAAAGAAAAGCTGGTAGCTAAACGGTGCAAAAGTCAGCCACGGCCAGACCTGATACGCGCCCGCAAAACCAATGATCTGCGGCACGGTGTCGAGACAAAACGCCAACAGGAAAAGTGCCAACCATCGGCACGCCGGGCGCTCGACACGATGCCACCACAACATGAGCGCCACCAGCGCAGTGGGCACGACCAGTGTCATCAGCAAAGCCGAGCGCCAGGTTATATCGAGCAGGCCAAAATCATTCACAGTAGTGATTCATCGCGAATAAGGATAAACGAGGCAGAACCTTAGGTCGCTGCATCGTCCGATGTCCAGATTACGTCACCGTGCCCAAGCAAAGCCAGCGCCGAACGCGTCTCCTCGACCTGACTGAGCGGTACGTTGAGATACAGTTCAACGTGGTCAACAAACGTTTTGTCGGTCACCTCGATATCTGTTTCGGCTAACCAGTGCTCGACGCTTGCAAGCCGGCTGTAGGGCATACGCACAACGTGCGCACTGGTGACGAAGTAGGGCCGTGTGGGCAGCGTATCCAATGCGGCGCCGACACTGCCGCCGTAGGCGCGAACCAGCCCGCCTGCGCCCAACTTGGTGCCGCCAAAATAGCGCGTCACCACCGCTCCAACGAAACCCAGATCCGCGTGTTCGAGTACCGTGAGCATCGGTCTGCCGGCCGTGCCGCGTGGCTCGCCATCATCACTTTTGTCGGCCATACGCAGATCACCCGGCTGCCCGGCCACGTAGGCCCAGCAATGATGACCCGCGTCGGGATAACGTTGGCGTTGGTCTGCCAGTAGTTGTTCGAAGGCGCCGCGATCTGCTACGTAGTCAACCGTCGCAATAAAACGACTGCGCTTGATCGACTGCTCGACGCTGTGGCGCCCTGCCGGTACCGCAAACCGGTCCACGCCGATCAAAACCGCGCGGCGACACGCTGCGTGTAGGCGACCAGCGGGCTTTCACGCACGAACTGATTAATGGGGCCTTCGTGCGGCACGCTGATCATGGCCGTGCACATGGCGTAGGCCGCGGCATCAACGGCCGCCGGTTGGCCACCAAACATGAAGTCCTGGTCACGCAAAAGGTCGATCAAACACTGGAAGTCACGGATGCCGATCTCGGCGATTTCCTGCGGCGTATGACGGGCCATCCCCTGAGCGCGGGCGCTACGTCGAATTTGTTTGCGTAGTACGCCGGGCAACAGGACCCGCTGCCACAGCGGCAAGCGGCCGAACAGGGCTGGCTTGGTATGGCGCTCCCAGTTAGCGTCGTCGAGCCAGCGCCCAAAGAGCAGGCACCAGTACGTGTTCTCGTCCAACATGCGGCCAACCGCGTGCGAGATGGCGCGCTGCGACGGCGTCAGGTGTGCATCAAGATCGACACCGTGCGCGTGTTTTAGATGTACGGCAATCAGATTGGAGTCGCCGATGATTTGTGCGCCATCGCGAATAAACGGCATCTTGCCTTTGGGCGATGAACGGATGTGCTGCATACCGCTGACGCGTTCATACTCAACGCCTGCCAGGTTGAGATAAGCCAGCAGCTTCGTGCAAAACGGGCTGGGGTCGAGCAAATCCCATTTCGGTCCGAACGTGTACACCTTTAACATCGATCATCTCCTACAGCATGTGTTTGCAGGATACGCGCTGAGCAGGCCAGGTGCTTGGGAGATTGTAAGCGGTCAGTCCCACTTGCCGGCGGGCTTCTGCGCCGCCATCAGTTCCTCGTTGGCCTGCGCAACAAAATCACGCTGCAACGTCGAGGCATCGGTGCCGGCCACCTTGCCCATCAGCGCCTTGACCGACGCCAGCTGCTCGTCGCTGAACGCATCGATGCTTGGGGCCAACACGCCCTTCAGGTTGTCGCGCATTTCGTCCCCACGACCAAACAGGTGGGTGCTTGCGGTCAAAAGCGACGCCGCGTCGCGTGCAGACAAGCGAAACTCGTTTTCGAATATGCCGAGCAATATCGTTTTGTCTTGCGCGCTGATATCGCCATCGGCTTTGGCCACCGCCGTCAGCAAAAGCGCCGTCGCATCCAGCGGACGACCTATCTTGTAAATTGGATTGGCCACATGTTGCGCCTGCCATTTACGCCGACGCCGCCACAGCCAAGGAT
>CAYGSQ010000065.1:0-11376 GCA_964352435.1 uncultured Gammaproteobacteria bacterium
CGTCCGTTGCCACTGTATTTTCGCTCCTTCGACGTTGACGATCCAACGGCATCTCATGATCTGGTCGATAGCGAAGAAGAAGCGGACGACAATCGCGGCACGACCCCCACGCAAAGTGGTCTGTTTCCGAAGGGTGCCAATGGACTACAGAAAATCACCTTTGACCAACGCAGCGCAGACTTTGAATTTCAAACCACGATGCAGCCGGGCGACAATTTCCGCATTGTTGGTGGTGGCGATCCAGATCATTTGAAGGCACTCGAAAATGACGACACTGGTCTGGTAAGCCTCACGGCCGATGAGGTGCGTCACGGGGAGAAAATCGTTGATCCGGACGTCTGGTTGGCGAACGAAGACGTTGTGGAGGCAGAGGTTCGAATGGCCGACAAGGCCGTTAGCCCCGTGCTCACCGTATGGCGAAAAATCCATTTCGAGATCGACAAGATGGCTGCGGTCGAGCACAACGAGCTGCAGGGCTTCGTTGTCAGTGCGAGGTCGGTGACGCCTGACAAGGAGAACTGGGTGCAATACGAACTGACCATTGACCAGAATATTTTCCAGAGTCTCCCCGACGACTCAAAGACTGACAATGCCGGGATCGAGCACGCCTATAAACGTGGCGTGATGACAATCAATCGCGAGCGTCTGGCCGTCGTGTACTCAACGGCGCGTAACTCAGGCAATGACGATGTCACCATTGCCTTTACGACCACCGACACGCGCGGCAAAACGCTGGAAGAGATCGTTGGTGCTGACGTCGCTGGGTTACCTTTTACACTCACAGACAATGACAAGTACAAGAACGGCGATGCACTTGGCGATATACCGCTGCAGCAAATGGCGCCGGTGTATGCACGTGCGTACATGCTGCCGGTGCTCGAACCGCTCGCTTACAACCCGGTCAAGGAAGTGCCGTTCCTCTTGAACTACCTTGAGGACAATCAACCCTATCTGCGCAGCAAATATGCTTTTGACAACAAAAAGTATCACGAAGACCAGGATTTTTGGCTGGTCTACTTGCTCACCGCCTTTCAGGGTATGACGACTGAGGATGGCGATGGTGGGTACTTTAAATATCTGGGACTGGGCGGTTTTGTTGCGGAGCCAGGCATCTCGGGTCAGGCTGACAGCTTGCCGGGTGGCATCGGCGGGCAAGGTGCTACTATTTTCCTCGAGTCCGGACGAGAGCTGGAGTTGGGCAATCAGGGCAGGCCCGGATGGCGTTTGGCCGATACGGCGCCGCATGAGGTGGGTCACCTGTTCGGTGGCGATCACGCCGATGGCGGCTTGATGGATGACAAGCCGGCAAACAAGAGCAATCATTTTAGTCCCAAGTCCTTGGCAAGAATGCGCGGCAAGCTGTTTCCTTAAAGCTGGCACCGCGACGTTCAATTAAGCAAAAGGGTGCAACATGAAAAAGCCTTATCGATTGATTACCTTTGCCTTTGCCGTTTTCCTGATGGCAAATCCAACGCCAGTCATAGCCGCCGACGCGGATTCCCCCGGTGACGCAATTTTGATTCTAGATGCATCCGGTTCGATGTGGGGACAGATCGATGGCGTCAACAAAATTGTGATCGCGCGCGACGTGGTTGAGGGTTTGGTGCGCACCCTGCCCGCGCAGCAAAGGCTCGGCATGGTCGCGTACGGCCATCGCCGGGAGGGCGATTGCAAAGACATTGAAACCCTTGCGCCGGTGGGCGGCGAGCGCAGCGCGATGATCAGGAAAATTCGCGGTCTGTCGCCCAAAGGCAAAACACCGCTGAGCGCATCGGTCATGCATGCCGCCACCGCTTTAGATTACGAAAAAAATGCGGCTACGGTCATTCTGGTGTCGGACGGGCTGGAAAACTGCGACGCGGATCCATGCGCATTGGCCAGAACGCTGGAAGAAAACGGTCTGAATTTTACGGTCCACGTGGTGGGCTTCGACGTGACGGAGCAGGAGCGTAAAGGCTTGCAGTGCATTGCCAAGGAAACCGGCGGCCAATTTCTGACGGCGGACAATGCAGACCAACTGGCCGACGCATTGAGTCAGGTTGCGCTGACGGAGTTGCCGCCAGAGCCTGAAGGTCAGCCTGCGTCGGTCCCGGTGGCACTGAAAGCAACGATGCTTGAGAACGGTCCGGATATTCAGTCGAAGCTGTCGTGGCGCGTGGCATCCGCTGCGGATGATGCAACGGTGTTCTTTGAAAACGATGTGGCCTACGCGGACACGGAATTACCACCCGGCGATTACGTCGCGACGGCGACATGGAGCGGCTGGCGCGAAGGCGGCGAAAAAGTCGGCAGCAAAGCCTTTACTGCGGTCGCCGCGCGCGCAAGTGTCGTGACAGTGCCGGTTGATTTGGGTATTCCCGTCACACTTGAGTCTGCCCCGACGGTGGCCGAGGGCATGCCGGTCACCGTGCGCTGGTCCGGGCCCGACGATCTTCGGGCCATGCTCAGCGTAAACCGACTGGATGACGGCCCACGCAGGTCGATCTATTTTTCGCCAGCCAAGCGTGCACGTGACGTGTACCAGGCGGCGGCCGAAAAAGCGGGCGACAACATCGACAGCAATCAGGATGGCGTCTTTGATGAGGATGACATGGCAACCGTCGAGGTGGGCGGACCATCCGTTGCCGGTGAGTATGAGGTGCGTTATGTCCTCGATGACCCGCGGCTGATTCTGGCGCGCAATCCATTGACCGTAACCGATTCGCCCATTGTTCTGACGGTACCGGCGGAAGTGCCCGCGTCGTCGAAATTCCTGATTGAGTGGAGCGGTCGCAGCACGCCCGGCGATTTCGTTACTTTGTCCGAAAAAGACAGCAAGCGCGCATTCACCAACGGCGTCACCGCGAAAGTCGTGGCGGGCCAACCCGCGCAGCTCACGGCGTTCGCCGAACCGGGCGATTACGAAGTGCGCTACGTGCTGGCGAATGGCTACACGACTTACCCCGGGATGCAGCATGCCGTGCAGGCGTCCGTGCCCATTTCGGTGATTGATGTACAAGCCAGTGTGACCGGACCGACCACGGTCATTGGCGGTTCAACGGTGCGTTTCAATGTACAACCGGCGCCGGGCTGGGAGGATGACTATGTGTCGGTGGTAGAAGTCGGCGCTGCCAAACCCAATCGCGACAGTCGTATGGCATTGAGTCGCAGTGACGGGCCGGGCAAGTACATTGACATCCGCGTGCCGGCCATCGCTGGTGACTATGAAATGGCGTATTTCCTGCATCCAGGTACGCGTGTGCTTTCGCGCACACCACTGACGGTTGAGCAAGCCGCCGCGACCATCGACGCGCCCGACAAGGTCAAGACCGGGGTCGACTTTCAAGTGGACTATTCAGGCGCTGCGTTCCGCGGCGACCGCATAATCATTTGCCCGCAGGACACACCCGACAACAAGATGTGGCAGTGGAGCGCAAACTACGGGTTCATTTCCAAGGCCGGTGAAACAAGCGGGACGGTCCGGGGCGCGTTTGCGGCGAAGAAGCCCGGGCGTTACGAAGCGCGCTACGTCACCGGGTTACAGCATGTCGTGTTGGCGCGCGACGCGTTTGTTGTTGAGGACTGATGGCTCAGCTCCGCGATTTATGTGTCGGTCGACCTTCCGCCCCAAACGCTTTGCTGTGCATGGCTGTTCGTGCACAGCAGCACGATGATGATGGCGAGCGCGGGTGAGTGATCGTAGCGCACGTGCGCGCGCAGAATGACTGCGCTTAGTCGACGCTCAATAGGGCGTCCAGCAGGTTGTCCTCAAACGACAAGTTTTCAGTCAGCCGCTGATGTTCCTCACACAGAAATATCGAGTAGTCGAGCGGGAAGAAACTATAGCGATGCCGTTTTACGGTGGGGTCGAGAATCTGACGCGCCAGCAGTGACGCCTTGGTGACCGTGCCATCGCCCGGTTCCTGCATGCGTTGGACGTAGTTCACGCCCAGTTTGCGGGCTACTACGTCGTCAGGTCGGAAACGGATGAACGTCTCGCCCTCAACTTCTTCCTGCACCACGCGCGCAGGCGTGAGGTTACAGCTGCCGCCAAACACGACATAGCGCTGCGTGATGTGGTCGGCTTTGACGGTGAGCGACCAGCTAAAACGACGACCGCGTTCCAGATTTTTTTCGAAGTAGCGTTCGAGAACGGCGAAGTCTTCTTCACCTTCAGTGCGCGTGGGCGCCGCGGCTACAATTCGTTCACGTGTATCGTCAGCGAAAATGGCAAGCTTGTGGTCGCGCCACCAGCGCACATCAAACACGTCTACTTCACGTTTATCGCCCTGCGGGCCCGTGTACCACTCCAGCGGCTCGCCGTTGGCATCAATAACCCAGTCGCGCAACGCATGCGGCAATACCTGGTACGCGCTTGGGAATGTCGCGATGACTTCGGGCCGAACGCGCCGCAGGCCAATCTGCAGCCCGTTAAGCAGCAAGTCGAGACTGGCGATAGAGCCAAGATTGGGCGTGCCCAGGAGGATCGCGCGCCGCACCTTTTTATCGGCCGATTGCCAGCTCGAAAAATCGTTATTGTCGAGGACATCCTCCCCGCCGTAGCGAATCAGGTAGCGCGTGATCAGCCCGCCCATACTGTGCGCGATGATATCGACCTCAAGCTCCGGGTCGTCGTAGTCGCGGCGAATTTGCTCAATCAACTCATTCAAGCCACGCACGGACATGATGTTGTCCTGTCGCCAGTCGTAGGCATACACGTAATAGCGCTTGACGCCTGCCCGCACCGGCGTGCCCGGCAATGTGGGCTGATAGCCGCCGATTTCACTCAATGTTCTGAGCAGGCGTGCATAAAATTCGATGCCCGCGGCCTCTTCGGTGATGCCAGATACTTCGTAGTAAGAGGGCAACGGCTGCAGCGCTTCCCGGTCGATATCGAGTTTCAGGTGGGCGTAGTTGTCGAACACCACACGCGACAACGAGCCGGGCCACATTTCTTTTTGCTGGGCGGGATCAAAGAGGCGTCCACCCAGCACGCCATGAATGACGATCAGGGGTGGCTGTTCGGAGTTACCATTTTGGTTAGCATAAAGTCGGACCAGATCCGGGACGGCCTTGCCGGTTGTGCAGCCGTTGAGCAGGAGCACGAAAAATAGCAGGAGCATCGATTTCATTTTCATGTCTCATGTGTCGCGCAGGTGTGCGGCACAAGATACCGTCAAACGCTGCACAAAAAAAAGGGCCACCCGAAGGTGGCCCTCACTATCACAAGTTTCGAGCGTGCTTAGCCGCGACGGAACCGTGTCAGTACGCCCAGCGCACCCAGCATCATCCAAAGTGCCGCCGGAATTGGCGTGACCAGGACCGAGGCACCGTTGAACACAACCGTCATCTGCGCAGCATTGACTGCGCTGATGAAGCCGCCAAACGGTGAGTCAGAGCTTGCCAGCGTGAAGGCGGCGAGGCCTTCCTCACGTGAGGCAAACACAAACCGGCCAATGACGTAGCTGCCGATAATGCCATCGAAGTTACCAAAACCAATCATGTTGATTTCAGAATCACCCACTGCACAGCCACCGACGGCAGCGCCGCCGGCTTCGCAGTTGTCAGGCATCAGCAGGAAGTCCGGGTCCACAACGTTGGCAAGGAAGTCATCGTTATAGGCAAAGGTCATGAAGTCCACCAGGCTCGTGTCGTAGAACAGGTCGAATGACCCGCCGACCGTTGCCTGGGTGAAATCCATGCGTACTTCCAACGCAAACTTCGAATCAGTGTCGACCTCTTGGATAAGAGGAGTCAATGAAATGACGTTTGCTAAGGCAGCGTGACTGCACAGGCCGAAGGCCAGTGAGGCCACGATTCCTTTCAAGGTCTTAAGTTTCATTTAGATCTATCCTCTATTATTCGTTTGCGCTCGGACCCGGTGCGGATCCAAACAGAGTTTTAAACGAAGCCAGGTCACCGGCGTTGATCGCGCCATCGCAGTTCAGATCCAGCTCACTGTAGTCAGGTGCTTCGCTATCGCCGAAGAACCCAATACGCAGCAGGCCAAGATCCGCAAAGTTGACGAAGCCATTGTTGTTGAAGTCAGCGTCACAGTGGTTGCCGAAGCCGTCTCCATCACTGTCGCACTGGCTGGCGTTCATGACCGCAAGACAGTTGTCTTCGAAGTCTTCAACACCATCGCCGTCACTGTCAGTGAAGGTAATGCCCGTAACCGCAATAGCCGTCTCTTCGATATCACCGCTGGTCACGCTTGCCGCGTTCAGGACGGTGTCGCCCAATGGGCCGTCAACCACCATGTCAAACGTGAAGCTGGCTGTGCCGCCGGAAGCCGAGTCGATGCGCACATCGCCAAGGTCACCTGTGGTCGGAGCCGTGCCGTCACCGTTGTAGTAGTAGTTGTCACCGAACAGACCGCCGCCGCTTTCGGCGCCCACGGTCAGTGCTGCCGGAATTGTTGGCAGCGCGTTGTAGACGAACCACACACCTTGTGATGCAGCCGGTGCCAGGTTGGTACCGATCTGAATCTGGAAGGTGTAAGTCACGCCTGGCTCATTCCAGACTTCAACGTTGTGCCATTCCACCAGAATGAACTGACCGCCGTTGAACGATCCAGCGTAGATGTCGCCGGCCCCGGTATCGTCGGGATCGGTGCCGTCGAGATCCAGGTCAGTCCAGAACGGTGCGATGACCGTGTTTGGCGCTGACGGATCCGGCATTTGCTGGTTGGCGTTAGAGGCGGCTTGATCCGCATCGGTACCGGCAATCAGGAAGCCGTTTGAGCCAATGATGATGTCGGTGTAGGTGCTACCTGCAAACGTAAACGGCGGCAGGCCGTTCAGCGTAATCGAGGTGTCATCACAGACCGTGCTGCAACCCAGTGGTGTCACGCCGTTGGCCGGCAGACTCACGTAACCAAACGGTGAACCCGCTGGTGGGAACGGATCGCTGACGACGTTGATACCGCCGGTGTCGAGCGTGCCTTCCCAGGTGAGCGTGTCGCCATTGAGTTCGAACGGTGCCACTTCGGTACCACCAGTAATGGTGACCGACGCTGAACCATCGACGTACTGCGCGTTGGCAGGCAGTGGATCGCTCAATACATACGACTCGGTCTGTGCCACGTTGGTCAGGTCGATCTGATAAGTGATCGTCTCGCCAATGCTGGCTTCACTGCTGCTGACCGATTTGGCGAAGACCGCTTCGTTGGTAGCCGTGGTGAACAGCGCTGCAACCGGGATGTGCTGCACAGGCAGGTCAGCCACACCGCGCGAGGGCGCTGCAGGCGTCAGGACCACTTCACCGAAGTTCCAGCCGGCGTCAGCCAGCGTGGTGTCGGCCATGATGGTCAGTGCCTGCGTGCCGCCAGGGGCGAGCGTGAACGAGGCCGGTGCGACGTCGATGAAGAAGCCGTCTGCTGCTTCACCGGCGGCGGCGTAGGTGACCGTAGCGTCGCTGACGTTAGTGACCGTACGCGTCCAACCGCAGTTGAGCACGCAGGTGTTAGACACAAGATGAGCAACGTTCAACGTGGACGGGTCACCGCCCAGTGCCGGATCAGCGGCGTCGAAGTTGGCGATGGTCTCATCCAGCGACAATGCTGCACGTGCAGCGGCGTCGAGGTCTACACGACCGCCACCAAAGTCGAACACGTCCGCAGGCGTAACGTTATCTTCTTTACGCATGTCGGTGTTGCCGGTGGTCATCAGGATAGAAGCGACTTCAGCAGCCGTCAGCTCCGGACGCAGCTGCTTGAGCAGCGTGGCCGAACCGGTAGCGTGTGGACTTGCCATCGACGTACCCGAGATGATGCCCCACTCGCCTGTGACCGATGGTGCGTCGTTACCTTCACCCTGATGCTCGAACTGCAGATCGGCGCCAGCGGCGTAGATCGCTGAACCTGGCGCGGCAACGTGCGGCGACAGGAAGTCAAAGCCCGTGTAAGGCCCGCGTGAGCTAAAGCCCGCCAGTGCGTCGGCGACAGATGGGTCACTGATGACCGGACCCGTAGCCGTGATGGAACCGCTGTGATCTGCACCGCTGGCAAGCCAGCCGCGCAGCGCATCGCCGTCGTTCGCATCGATGTGAATCGCAGGAATCACATGTACGTCGTCATTGGTGCTGGTTGCGCCGCCCTGGATGTTGGCCAGGACCATTGCGCCGGCACCGCCGTCACGCACGTTGCGTGCTTTTTGCACACGAGCAATAGCACCACGATCGCAAACCACGATCTGGTCAGCACTGAACGTACCGGCCGGGAATGGCTCCAGGCACTGTTCAGGTTGGTCGAAGTTTGCATCACCTGCGGCGCCTACCGGGTAATCACCGGCGTACACCATTGGTCCTGCAAACGCGGCCGTGACTGAACGTCCGGTCAGATCGCCAGGAGGTGCCGTATCGCCACCAGCCAAACCTTCGAGGGTTTTGGTCGGGAACGAACGATCGTGCGTGCTTGCTGCAACACCGGTGACCCAAGGCGAGCTGTTGATGCGCCCCGCAGTACCCGCGTCAGGACCGGAGTTACCGGCCGAGTTTTGCAACATGATGCCCGCGGCGCGAGCGCCCTTGAACGCCAGCGACTTGAAGTCACCCCAGGGGCTGCCGCCAGCAGCGCCGATCGAGTGGTTCAACGAGTCGGCGCCATCGATGATCGCCTGGTCAATTGCCGCAGCAATGTCAGAGCCGAAACACGACGGAGCACAAACCTTGTACGCGATGATGTGTGCGTGTGGTGCAACACCGGACACGGTGCCCAGCGAAACGCCTGAGTCGTTGCCATCGGCATCGGTCAGTGGTGCGTCTTCGATACGGTTACCCGCGGCGGTACTGGCAACGTGCGAGCCGTGACCGTCGGTGTCTTTCGACACGGGATCTTCCGGTGGCGCGTACTGATCGATGCCATCATAGGCGTCGAGGAATACGTGTGAACCGATCAGCTTGTTGTTACACAGGCCCGGGAATTCGGCGTTGGTGCAATCGTCACGATCGCCACCGGCAAAGTTGCCGGCGCCAAACGGGTTGGTTGCTGCGTATTCGCCGTCCGCACCGTAGCCGTCACCGCCGATTTCGGCAAACGAGGGGTGACCCTGGTTGATACCGCTATCCATGATGCCGACGACCATGCCTTCGCCTTGTGCCGAAGAACCGGTTGCTGTGCCTTCCCAGATGGAAGGTGCGCCGATCAGAGTAGGACCGCGGTCCGATTTGAGTTCATACGCTACGTCGCGCTGAACGCTGGCAACGCCCGGCATCTTCGCAGCAGCTTCAGCGTCTTTGGCGCTCATGCGAACTGCGAAGCCGTTGGTGGCCAGTGTGTAACGGTGAATCGGTTGGGCGCCAATCTGACGCAAAACGCGATCCTGTTCGCCACGCAGGTACTCAGAGTACGCACGGACGTCAGCGGAACGGGCGTCGAACTTGTCAGCGCCGGTAGCTCGCAAGCTGGTGCCAGCGAGTGAACGTGAGCCGCCGTGATACATCGATGCAGCAGGTTGCGCCAATCGCACCAGGTAAGTGGCACGATCGTTTACTTTGCCGTAACCCTGTTCGTTGCTCAGGGCGCCACGAATCGAGTTATCAAGCGACGGCGTCACAGCCGCGCCCGCTGCGGAGGCAGAGCCTGCCGCGACGACAAGCAATCCGCTCATCATGGTCGTCGCCGTCTTCAGTAGACCGCGTTTGGGATTATCCCTATGTCGTTGCATTCGTCGAACCCCCGTTTGACTTTATTTTTGAGTCGGTAAATCCACGGCCGCATCAAGTGCGACACAGGGATTTATCCATTTTTGAAAAACAACCCGATGGGCTCCGGGTTTTTGGTTTCGGCTCACCAGATAAGTGGTTCGCCGTTTTCATTAAAAATAGAGTGCGGAAGAGGGCGCGTCAACGGAAAATTACGATAGGTAGGGTAGATCTGTCATAACGTTATAAAACCGTGAGATTCTCACAATTTGTCACGTTCTACTTTATGTAATTGGCAGCGCTGTCAATGGTGATTATTGGTCAATACTGTTGCTGTCGGGTAACAGTTTTGCACCGATTTCACGTATTAGCTTTGCACCAACCATGGCCGTCATATCGTTTATGTCACGTGCTGGATTGAATTCAACAATATCGCCACCGACGCAATGCGCGCGCAAATTTTGAATGATTGCGAGGCATTCGCGCATCGAAAGTCCACCTGGTTCGTGGTGCGAGACACCCGGTGCAAACGCTGGATCGAGTCCATCGAGATCAAACGTGATGTACGTTGGGCCGTCAAAATGCACGGGAATTTTGGCCGGGTCGAAGTTGTGCATGGGATGCATTTCCACGCCAAAACGCCGGGCTTGTTCAAGCAGGTGTTCGTTGACGCTGCGCACGCCAACCTGCACCAGGCGTCGCGCCAATCCTTCTTCCATGATCCGGGCGAACGGACAGGCATGGGAGAGTTTGTTGCCCTCAAAGCTGTCGTACAAGTCGGCGTGTGCGTCAAAGTGCAGGATGTCGAGCGGGCCGTGGGTAGCGGCAATCGCCCGCACGATGGGATAGGTAATGGCGTGGTCGCCGCCCAGCGACAGCGGTTTGGCACCGGCCTGTGCGATGGGGGCGATGATATCTTCGATGCCCATAAAGGCGTCGACGGTGTCGCCGATCATCCGGTCACCCAAGTCTTTAAAGTGTGGATGATTGACGACGGGCCGGCCCATTTCGCAGGTCAGACCTGACGCGCCGTTGTGCAAAATTTCGCGCAACTTGCGTGGTGCCAATGCGGCGCCGCGCATAAAGCTGGAATTGACGTCACTGGCAATGCCAATGAGTGCAACGTCGTCGCAGCTAAGTGTCACTCGGCGCGAGCTCTGGCGGGCATCAGTTGCGCGGAGGCGATCGACAGCAGGCAGTAGGCACCAAAAAAGTAAAAGCCCAAACCGAAGTCGGCATCAAAGCGTACGACCTCACCCGAATTTTGGGTGGCACGAATGGCCAAGAACGCAATGAATATGGCGACGACAAAAACGTCGGCCATCGACCACTTGCTCAGGGCATTGGCAATGCGTGAAGCGCGACGTTTGCCGTCGTTGTCGACCCCGACGTTGCCATAAAAAATCAGAGCGCCTTTCACGACCGGCACGATCACACTAAACAGCATGACCAGAAACGCCACCAGCAGATGGCCGTTACGACCCAGTTCCGACACGGTGTTGAGGATGCTGCGCTGCTGACGGTAAACCTCAACGCTGCCTTCGGTGTTCATGCCGTCGATCAGCTTGCTGGCGATGCCACTGAACATCGACATGCCGCTGCCCTCTTCCTTGATGAGCTGCTTGCCAAGCTCTGCGACCTCGCTTTTATCGAGCGCGCCCGACATGTCGATCACGGGCAGGGCGATACCGGGGATCAAGGCGGCGAAGGCGAGCACCAGAAGAACGAGTGCGACGGTCTTATTTGTCATCCCAG
>CAYGSQ010000066.1:0-7033 GCA_964352435.1 uncultured Gammaproteobacteria bacterium
GGCGTATCGGCGTCTTCGCCGTTGGTCGTTTTTTCAACGCTCACGGCTGATGTCAAAACGATGACACCGGCATCCACCGTCGTGTTGTTCTCGCCCGGCGTCAACGTGATGATCGGTGTAATGCCCGTCGCTGGATCGGCGTCGCTGTCGGTCGTGTCGTCACCCACGTTTGGCGTGGTGAACGGCTGACCCGGTACGGCGCCAAACTGAATGAAGTACGTCAGTCGCGGATCAAGGTCAGCAAAAATGTAGTTGCCGTTGGCGTCCGTAATCACCGTTGCAATAATGCGATCCGGCGTACCGTCGCCATCATCGTCCACCCACAGGTTGACGGTGACGCCGGGCAAACCGGGTTCGCCCGCATCCTGTACACCGTCGCGATCGATATCGACAAACACGGTGTCGCCAATGCTGGCCACCGGAATAGGCGTGCCAAGGTAGTGCGATGGATCGGAGCCACCGACGGGATCACCAATGGGATTGCCATTTTCGTCCACTGGCTGGCCCGTGGCCGAACCAATGTTGGCATACTGCCCCACCGTGGCGATACCGCTGCCCGTACAGGTCAGACTGGCGCCCGGTGCGAGCGTGTCAGTCGGGCACGCTACGGCCACACCCTGATCGTCGGTGACGACAATGTTATTCACCGTCACGTTGCCGGTATTGGTCACCACATAGGTCCAGTTCACCGGATCGTCTTCAGTGATTTCCGGGCCCGTCGGTGTATCGGCATCTTCACCGTTGGTCGACTTCTCGACGCTCAGCCCGCTGCCGGCACCGAAGTAATGACTTGGGTCGGTGTCGCAGACTTCTTCTTCCTCGAAGAAACCGCATACGCTACCGATGTTTTGATACTGCCCGCCCTGCGCTGTACCCGTCGCGGTACAGGTCAGAGAATCGCCCGGGTTCAGGAAATCGATCTGCGGACAGTCGATCGCCACACCCTGATCATCGGCCAGCAGAATTGTGTTGAGCTGCACGTTACCCGTGTTGGTCACCACGTAGGTCCACGTGACCGGCTGTCCAACTTCAATCGCCGGGCCCGGCGCCACATCGGCGTCCGCACCGTTCGTGTCTTTTTCAATTTCGATATCAAAGAAGATACCGAAGTAGTGACTTGGGTCGCTGTCAGCGACGGCTTCGCCATTGCCCGATGCCGTGACCGAACCCACGTTAGCGTATTGGCCTGGCTCGGCCGTGCCGTTCGCCGAACAGGTAAACGACGCTCCGGGTTCCAACGTGGTTGCAGGACAGGTAATAGCGACGCCCTGGTCATCAACGACCACGATGTCGGTGCCGACCACGCCGCCCGTGTTGGTTACGACGTAGTCCCAGGTTACCGGCAGACCAACGATGACGTTGGGGCCAGTAGGGTCATCGGCATCAACATTTTGGGTCAGGGTTTCGATGTCGATCATCGGACCCAGACCGGTGTAGTGACTCGGATCACTTGCACACACCTCAATGCCGTCGCCCACCGTGCCGCAGGCAGTACCGATGTTCATGTACGGGCCCGCTTGCGCAATGCCGGTCCCAATGCAGGTGATTGATCCACCCGGCGGAATGGTCGCGGGCGGGCAACTTACAACCACGCCCTGATCGTCCGTCACTGAAATAAAGCTGGCCGCAACGTTGCCCTCGTTGGTCACGGTGTATTCCCACGTCACCGTTTCGCCAACGCCAATCGATGGCCCAGGCGCCGTATCGGCATCAACACCGTTGGTCGTCTTTTGCAACGACAGCAGCGGCTCGATACCAAAGTAATGACTGGGGTCGGTGTCATCCACATCAGCGCCTACGGGCGGCGTACCGACAACGGAACCCACGTTCATGTATTGCCCGGGCGTTGCCGTGCCGCTGGCGGTACAGGTCATGGACACGCCGGGCGCCAGCGTGGTGCTTGGGCACGTCACCGTTACACCCTGGTCATCGACGACTACGATGTTGGTCAACTCGGTGTTACCGGTATTGGTGACCACGTATTCCCATGAGACGGGTGTGCCCACCGTGATTTCAGGGCCCGTCGGCGTGTCAGCGTCCTGCGCTTGCGTCAGGGTTTCAATCGTCACGCCCGGGACCGACCCGAAGTAGTGACTGACGTCGGTCGCACAGACTTCCTGTGGCTCGTCGGTTTGATCATTGCCGCAGACCGTCGCACTATTCATGTACTGACCGGCCTGCGCGTCGTCTGTCGACCCGGTGCAGGTAAATGTCTCGCCCGTAGCAAGAAAGCTGCTCGGACAGGTGATGCTGACCCCTTGGTCATCAACCACCGCTACCTCGAACAAGTCGGCATCACCGGTGTTGGTGATGATGTATTCCCACATGACGTCATCACCGGCCTCGACAACCGGCCCGGTGGGTTCATCGGCGTCCACGCCGTTGGTCAATTTTTCAATGGCAATGTCGACGGGCTCGCCGCCAAACAAACCAAGGTCGACATCCACGCGCTCAGCGCCCGACCCGACCGTGACCACGCGCGTGGTACCCAGCGAGTTGGCATCACTGTCCAACTGAACATCGATGCCCTGGTTACGTTTGCCGATACGGTAAGGCGCCGGCACCACGTACTGCACACGATAGTCGCCCGGCTGCACACCGGTAAATTCAAAATACCCGCGGGCGTCTGTTTTGACGTACTGGCCCGTCGGTACACCGTCGCCGTTGAGCAGCAGTACTTCGATGCCGGCAACCCCGGTCTCATCCTTGTTTTGCACGCCGTCGGCGTTGGTGTCGAACCACACCCAGTCACCGATGCGCGCGAGGCGATACAAGCCCGCATCCAGATCAAAGCGACCGCCTGCCGAGACGTTTACGGCCTGGGTCAGGCCACTCGCGGGATCAATATCACTGTCCATCGAATCGATTGCGGCGTCACGTGCGCTGTACTGCCACGCATCATCCGCCTGCACCTGCAAGCGATAGCAACCCTGACGCAACTCGTCGAATACGAAGTAACCATCGGCGTCACTGCGTGCAATGCGTGCCGTACCCGCCGCATCAGCCACCCGACCACCGGCACAGTCAAGCAGCTGTACAGTGACGTCACCCAAACCTTTTTCGCCGACGTCCTGAATGCCGTTCGCGTTGGTATCTTCCCAAACCCGGTCGCCAAGCTGCGCACCTTTGACGGTCACGACGCCTGCATTAATGTCACGCACGGTCATGCCGGCGGTAACGTTGACCGTTGAGGTCAAACCCGTCGCAGGGTCAGCATCGGAGTCGCGCTTGGCATCATTGCCGAGGCCAGCGGGACAAAAGCGCATATCGGCCTGCGCGGCGAAGCGTAGTCGGTAGCACCCCTGGGCGACGTCAAAACGATAACGACCACGCGCATCCGTGCGTGTCGCGGCAAGGAACTGACCATCACAGGAGAGCAGACTGACATTGACATCGGGCACCCCGACTTCCTGCTTGTCCTGCATGCCGTCTTCGTTAGCATCCAGCCAAACCATGCTTTCGATACCAGCGTCGCGAACCAGTGCATCACCCTTCGCCCCCACCGCGCCGGGCAGCGCAGCAAGAACCAAACCAATGAGTGCCGTGAACGCAAAGAAACGCGGTGACCCCAAACCTGACGTCGTACGCATGAGACGCATATCCCCTCTCCCTTTGTCTTTTGTTTTAGTGCAGCGCGCCCGACCACGCCGCCTATTTTTTTTACAGACTTATCGTTCGCTGACGCGAGCGTGTCTGATTAGAATTCTGCCAACTATATTAGTCGAAATCAGTTTCTCATTCACCTGTAGAGCGTTACTCGAAGGCGAGCTAAGTCCCTAAAAAAACATTAAGTCCAGTGCCAAAATGCAGGCAGTTGCCCAGCAGCGTGACTTAACTTATTGTCAGGAGACATTGAACGAGTCTTGCGACTAACCGATGTGATCAGCTTCACAGATTTACACATTCGGCTGCAACCTGTGACCGAGCGCACTGTCGTAGCTATGTAGGGCGTGGCATCTTCGAGTACGTCAGGGGAGTAAACGCACGCGGTCACCGCCGCCCCAAGGAGTTCGAAATGTTGCATTTGAAAGCTTTAAATTCGCGGATGCACGGCATGGAACGCGCCACATTGCTGCGTCTCAGCGCAATCGCTACCAGCGCATTGACGCTGATCGCATGTACGTCATCGCCCGATATTCAGCCTTCAGCAAGCGCAGTACCTGCCGTCAGCGCCGTGTTTCATTTCGAGACGCCTACGCGCCAGTGCGATCAACCCAATCATGAAACCTTGTCGTCGGTCATCCGTGTAGCGTCCACCGACGGCTCTGATGCGAGCGGCGTTGTGATCGCCCGCAACCGTGTCCTTACGGCCGCACATGTGGTCGACAGCAATCCGAACGCTTTGGTTTACATTAATGGTGCTTATCGTGCCGCGCAGGTCATTGCGCGCGATTTGGCCAACGATCTTGCGCTGTTATCCACCGATACCGCGCATCTGGCGCCCATCCGAATCAGCTCAAACAGCCTGTTCATGTCGGAACCGGTGTGGACGGTTGGCTTTCCGCTGGCCATGGAACAGACCGCCAACTTTGGTCGCTACCAGCAACACATTGACGGCGCCATCCATTCATCCGCGTCGACCAATGCCGGTGCATCCGGCGGTGGTTTACTTCGTTGCACGCACGGCGATTTTGAATTGGCCGGAATGATTCGCGGCTACGGCGCGTATTGGGACGCGGGTGAGCTGCACCGCATTGAAGACTTGTCAATCTCCGTACCCGCCGACACGATTTCCAACTTTGCCGTGAGCGCCGGGATCAGCCTGTAGCACTCAGCATTCGATGACATTGACGGCGAGCCCGCCTTTGGACGTCTCTTTGTAAATGGCCCCCATGTCCACGCCAGTCTGGCGCATGGTTTCGATTACCTGATCGAGTGAGACCGTATGCTTGCCATCGCCACGGCGAGCAATTCTGACCGCGTTGATCGCTTTTACGGCGCCCATCGCATTGCGTTCAATGCACGGTATTTGCACGAGACCACCAATGGGATCGCAGGTCAGACCCAGATTGTGTTCCATGCCAATTTCGGCCGCGTTTTCGACGATCTCATTCGGGTAGCCTTGTGCCGCCGCGAGCCCGGCCGCCGCCATTGAACAGGCCACGCCGACCTCGCCCTGACAGCCCATCTCGGCACCGGAAATCGACGCGTTCATTTTGTACAGCATGCCGACCGCCGCGGACGTCAGTAAAAACCGGTGGACACCTGCGCGATCTGATTGTGGGTGGAACTCCATATAAAAATGCAGCACAGAGGGCACAATACCGGCCGCACCATTTGTCGGCGCCGTCACCACCCGACCACCCGCAGCGTTTTCTTCATTGACGGCCAACGCCCACGCGTTTACCCAATCCATTGTGGTCATCGGATCAGGATCGCCCGACTCGCGCAACTCACGGAACAGTTTGGGTGCACGGCGCCTGATCGCAAGGCCACCGGGCAACACACCGTCTGCGCGCGCCCCGCGCTCAACACAACTACGCATGGCCGCCCACAGTTCATCCAGTTTGTCGACGACTTCTTTTTCGCTGCGCCACGCCAACTCATTGCGCCATACCAGTTCGTCGATGCGCAGACCTTCGCGTTCGCCGTGGGCCAGTAGCGCAGCAGCGCTTTTGAAACTGTACGGCGCATCTGGAATATCAACCGCCAGCGGTGCGTCGAGATCATCACCTTCCCGCGCGATGAACCCGCCACCGATTGAATAGAACTCACCCTGTTCGATGATCGCATCGTCACTATCATGGGCCATAAAACGCAGACCGTTGGAATGCGCGGCCAGCACTTCGTCATAGTGAAAGACGATATCTTTTTCACTGTCGAATGCGATATCGCGTATACCGCCCAGCGCGAGCTTGCCAGAGGCGGCAATGCTCGCAAGTGTTTCGTCGACACGATCGGGATCGATGCGATCGGGCAGCTCGCCGGTCAGACCAAGGACCACCGCACGATCTGTACAGTGACCGCGCCCGGTCAACGCCAATGAACCGTATAAATGCACGACGACACGCATCACGTCGTCGGCGCGAACATGCGCCAGCGCCTGCTGCGCAAACTCGGCCGCGGCTTTCATCGGGCCCATCGTGTGCGAACTCGACGGACCGATGCCGATCTTGTACATATCGAAAACACTAATACGCATGACGCCTAGCTCGACTTGTCTTGTGTTTCAGAGGCGCTGGACAGTGACAACAAAGACGTGTTGCCGCCCACCGCCGCGGTGTTCACCGAGACAGTTTTCTCAGTGGCAAAGCGCGGCAAATAATGCGGGCCGCCGGCCTTTGGCCCGGTACCCGAAAGGCCGCGACCGCCGAACGGCTGCACGCCAACCACCGCGCCCACCATGTTGCGGTTAACGTAAACGTTGCCAACGCGCACGCGTCTTTCAATGTACCGTGCGCGACTGTCGATGCGACTGTGCACCCCAAGCGTCAGGCCGTAGCCCGTGTGATTGATGGCGTCGAGCACTTTGTCCAGATCCTTGCCGCGGTAGCGCACAATGTGCAGCACCGGCCCGAATACCTCGCGTTCCAGTTCTTCAATCGAATCAATGCTGGCGGCCAGTGGCGCAAAATAGGTGCCGTGCTCACACTCAGGCGGCAACGTCATTTCCAGAATGACTTTGCCGCTGGCACGTAATTTGTCCGCATGGGCGGTCAAAACGCCGAGCGCCTTGTCGTCGATTACGGGACCCACGTCGGTATTGATCAAGCCCGGGTCGCCGATCCGCAGTTCTTTCACGGCGCCTTCCAGCAACTCAAGAATGCGCGGCGCAATGTCCTCTTGCAGCATCAAGACGCGCAGTGCCGAACAACGCTGACCCGCTGAGTTGAACGAGGAGCGGATGACGTCCTGGACCACCTGCTCGGGCAGCGCTGAGCTGTCAACGAGCATGGCGTTTTGCCCGCCCGTCTCTGCGATGAGCGTTGCAATCGGGCCGTCTTTTTTTGCCAGCGCCAATGCAATGTGTCGCGCCGTTTGGGTGGAACCGGTAAACGCGACGCCGGTTGTATCCGCATGGGATACCGCGGCA
>CAYGSQ010000066.1:7043-11354 GCA_964352435.1 uncultured Gammaproteobacteria bacterium
ATAATGCAACACGTCGGCAGGCACACCCGCACGCCGTAACAGGCGCACCGCATGGGCCGCTACCAACGGCGTTTGTTCCGCAGGCTTCGCCACGACGGCGTTGCCCGCCGCCAGCGCGGCGGCAACCTGTCCTGCAAAAATGGCGAGAGGGAAATTCCAGGGACTGATACAGACGAACACACCACGTCCGCACATTTGTAGCGTATTGCGCTCGCCCGTTGGGCCCGGCAACAGTGTCGGTTCACCAAACTGGGCGCGTGCCTGCGCGGCGTAGTAGCGCAGAAAATCGACGGCCTCGCGCAGCTCGTCATTGGCGTCACCAACCAGCTTGCCCGCCTCGCGTACACACAGTGCGAGCAACGCGTCGGCCTCGCCCTCAAATAAATCCGCGGCCCGTTCCAGAATGTCGGCCCGCGCGGGGCCGCCCAGCCGGTCCCAGCTCACCTGCGCTTTGGTCGCCAGTGCAAATGCATCGTCCACGTTTTTCGTGGTGGCCGTTGCGGCGCGTCCCACAATACGCCGACGGTCAGCCGGATCGCGAACCTCGACGGCGCCGTCCATTGATTCAGACGCGCCCACCATCGCTGGCGCCTGCCACGTCTCCTGCAACTGCTCGCCTAGCGCATGGGACAGCGACTGCAAGTAGGCGCTGTCATCCAGATTGCGGCCTGCGGAGTTACGTCGTCCCACGCCAAACATGCTCGCGGGTAGTGGAATATCAGGATGCGGCTTGCTCGCAAGTGACGCCAGTAGATCGAACGGGTCGGCCACGATTTCATCAACCGGCGCGCTTTCATCGACAATCCGATTAACGAACGAGGTGTTGGCGCCATTCTCCAGCAGGCGCCGCACCAGATACGGCAACAGATCTTCGTGCTGACCGACCGGCGCATAAACGCGACAAGGCCAGGTCGGCGCATCGCCTTCGGTGATGTGCGTATAGAGTTCCTCGCCCATGCCGTGCAAGCGCTGAAATTCGAAGCCGCGGGTATCACCCGCCAACTCGAGGACACTCGCCACGGTGTGCGCATTGTGCGTAGCGAACTGAGGGTACACGTGGTCGCGTGAGCGCATGAGCAACTGTGCACAAACCAGATACGACACATCCGTCGTAACCTTGCGTGTAAACACGGGGTACCCGTCCAGGCCCTGTTCTTGCGCCCGTTTAATTTCAGTATCCCAATACGCGCCCTTGACCAGCCGCACCGGAATCTTGCGCCCCCCTTCACGTGCCAGCTCGATCAAACTTTCAAGCACGCCGACTGACCGCTTTTGATAAGCCTGCACGGCCAAGCCAAAACCCGACCAGCCGCGGCAGGCGTCGCTGCGATAGACCGCTTCAAAGACGTCAAGCGAGAGCTCCAATCGATCGGCCTCTTCGGCGTCCATGCAAAAACCGATACCGCAATCGCGGGCGCGCGCGGCCAGCTCCGCCAATGCTGGCACCAACTCGCGCATGACGCGGTCGCGGTTAGCAACGTCGTAGCGCGGGTGCAGCGCCGACAGCTTGACCGAAATACCCGGCGCGTTGAACACGTCGGTTTCTTTCGCTGCTGCCTTGCCTATCTCATCGATGGCGTCCGCATAGGCTTGATGATATTGCCTGGCGTCGGCCGATGTGAGGGCCGCCTCGCCAAGCATATCGAATGAATAGCGGTACGGCGCATTTTCCTTGTCACGCGAGCGCTTGAGTGCGTCTTTGATGGTGCGCCCCATCACAAATTGGTGACCCATGATTTTCATGGCCTGGCGCATGGCACCGCGCACCACCGGCTCGCCGGCGCGCGAGACTAATCGCGACATCATTGGGCCGGGCTCTTCAAACTGGCTGTCAGCGGTGCCCAGGACGCGTCCGGTCAGCATCAGGCCCCACGTCGAGGCATTCACAAACATCGACGAGCTGGTACCCAGGTGCTCTTTCCAGTCCCCACTTTGTAACTTGTCGCGGATCAGTTGATCCGCCGTATCCGCATCGGGCACACGCAACAAAGCCTCGGCCAGGCACATCAGCACAATGCCCTCCTGCGAGGACAAATCGTACTGCTGCAAAAAAGCGTCGAGACCGCCGGTCGAACCACGCTGTGCACGCACCGTATGCACCAGCTTGGCGGCCGCGGCACGAATACGCTCGCGCGCAGCGGCGTCAAGCTTGTTCGCCGCCAGCAATGCCGAAACGCACTCGGTCTCGTCGGCGAGATACAGCGCGTTGGTGGCAACCTTTCGTGCATCACGCGCCGGCAGCGCGTGGTCAAAAATAAACGGGGCGGAAGGTTGTGGTTGGGTCTTTGCGTGCACGCCAGGCTCCTGACAATAATCGACGCCAATCGTCGCGCGCCAAGTATATTTCAAACGCTCGGTCAGCATCGGTTTTTCGCAGGTTTTTGGCGCGTCTAGTCGTCGTCGTCGGGCGCCGGTTGCGAATTGTCGCGCACAAACTGAATGAGACGGCGACGGTCGCGCTTGTTGGGCCGCCCCTCGGGGCGTGGTGCAGTGCGATAGGACAGCCTGCGCTGCTCGGACTCGTCGAATCGTCGCTCAATGCTCGCCTGCGACTCGGTATAGGTCTGCGCGGCAAGTGTGGCGCTAACGCGACGCTGAATGAGCTGATCAACCGCGATTTCGAAGCGTTCCTCGCCCCGTGTCACGCTGAGCTTGTCGCCGACACGCACGCCCCGTGAGGGTTTCACGCGCTGTTCGTTCCACAGAACCTTGTGGCCCTTGACCGCTTTCGCCGCCAGCGCACGGGTTTTGAAAAAGCGCGTGGCATGGAGCCATTGGTCAAGACGAACGCTTGGCTCGACCTCGGGTTGTTTGCTCATGATTGGTTTCTGCACAATGGCCAGCGCGAGACGGCACCAGAGCCGCTATACTGCGGCCAAATTTTAGTGGAGACAAGCGCGTGATCAGCGACTACCTGGCCTCTCTCAAACAAGACACCGAAGCACTGCGCCGCGACGGTCTGTTCAAAACCGAACGCGTCATCTCAACGCCCCAGGACGCGTCGATTGGCGTCATGATCGATGACACCACGGGACGCGAGGTGATCAACCTGTGCGCCAACAATTATTTGGGCCTCGCCAACCACCCGTTGCTGGTCGAAGCCGGCAAAGCCGCCCTCGATCGTTACGGCTTCGGGATGGCGTCGGTGCGCTTTATTTGCGGCACACAAACCGTTCATAAAGAGCTGGAAGCGGAAATCAGTGACTTCCTTGGCACCGAAGACACCATCTTGTATCCGTCATGCTTCGATGCCAACGGCGGATTGTTCGAGACCTTACTCGGCCCGGACGACGCCATCATCAGCGACGCACTCAACCATGCCAGCATCATTGATGGCATTCGACTGTGCAAAGCACAACGCCATCGCTTCGCCCATAACGACATGGCTGAACTGGAAGCGAAGCTAAAGGAAACGGCCGGCGCACGCACTCGCCTGATTGCGACCGACGGCGTCTTCTCGATGGATGGCACCATCGCGCAGATCGATCGCATTGTTGAACTGGCACAAAAATATGACGCCATGATTATGATGGACGATTGTCATGCCACCGGTTTCCTCGGTGCGGGCGGTCGCGGCACACACGAGCACCACAACGTAGTTGGAAAAATCGATTTGCTGACCGGCACCCTTGGCAAGGCGTTGGGCGGCGCGGCCGGCGGCTATGTCAGCGGCCACAAGATTTTGATCGACTGGTTGCGCCAACGCTCACGCCCCTACCTGTTTTCGAACACGCTCGCGCCCGTCATCGCCGCCACATCGCTAAAAGTCCTCGACATGATCCGTGACGGCGACGCGCTGCGTAAGCAGCTCAATGACAACACGCGTTATTTCCGCGATGCGATGACCGCTGCGGGCTTTACGCTACTGCCCGGCGAACACGCGATCATTCCGGTCATGCTTGGCGACGAATCGCTGGCCAGCACGATGGCGGACCGCCTGCTGGAAAAGGGGCTGTACGTCATCGGCTTCTCGTTCCCGGTCGTGCCCCGTGGACAGGCGCGTATCCGCACGCAAATGTCGGCCGCCCACACCCGTGCGCAGCTTGAACAGGCCGTCGCGGCCTTTATCGAAGTCGGCCGCGATCTGGGCGTCATTGGCCAGGAGAAAACGTCGTGAAAGCGCTGGTAAAGGCCCACGCTGAAGAAGGGCTGTGGCTGCAGGATGCCCCCATGCCCGAAGTTGGGCCAAACGACGTGCTGATCGAAATCCGCAAAACAGCCATTTGCGGCACCGACATGCACATCTACAACTGGGACGCTTGGGCACAACAGACGATTCCCGTGCCGATGACCGTCGGCCATGAGTTCGTG
>CAYGSQ010000067.1:0-4430 GCA_964352435.1 uncultured Gammaproteobacteria bacterium
CATTTGAAATACCGGCCGACTACGCCGTCAAAAATCGCTAGCCAGCCGTCGCCGCATTCTCAGAAACGATCTGCCAGTTGCCCTGATCATCCTGACGCCAGTACTGCCGCTTGCGCGACGTACTGTTGAAATTGTTGCTGCGGTAGCGCTGCTCGAATGACACGACCACAACGCCCTCTTCATCCGGATAGCCGTACACACTGACATCGGCAAGCTCGACTTCCATGAACGACTTGGACTGCGACACGCGGTGCTTGTACGCCGCCCAATCGTCCTTGCCCATGCCACGCCCTTGAAAATCGTCGGCGTAGTAATCGAGATAGCGCGCAGTGTTACCGCTCTCCCAAGCCTGACGCCAGGCCTCTACCTGACTCTCAACCGCATGTGTCAGCAGCGCCGCGTCGTCGCCCGACACCCACGGCACGTCATAGCCGATCAGCACCGGCGTTGAACCCGGCTCGATTTGCGGCGCGATGAGTGAGAGTTCCTTGTTCGTCAGCGCCACACAGCCGTCGCTGTCGAGCGGTGGACGGCTATAGGTGTCACTGGCCACGCCGTGCACCCAGATACCGCTACCCGTACGTCCATGGCGCGCATCCCAGTCATTGGGATAGTCCACAGGAAAAGCCACCGGACCGTAACGGTCGGGCAGACCCGCGCCCGGCAAGCGCTGCGTAACGAAATACACGCCCAACGGCGTTTTCTTGTCGCCCTTGCGGCGTTTGCCCACGCCGTTTTTACCCGCGGACACGTAGTAGTCGGCGATGAGCTCAGGCGTCTCGCCGCGATTGTCGAACAGAAACAGACGCGACAACGCGAGATCGACAAAAATAATGGTGGGGTGATTGCGGCCGGCCTTAATCAAGGGCGCCGGCAGTCGGTCGCCCGGCGTGAAGGCGTGTCCTTGCCAGCGCTGCCGTGCTTCTGCGAGCAAATTGTCGACGGCGGCCGCGCCACGCGGTGGCCGATCGACGGACACCGGCAGACCGGCACGCACCGACAGAATATCGCCGCGCAAAAGATGGGCTAATCGGTAATTTGGCTGATCGACGATCAGAGAATCAACGATGCCGAGCGCACCGTCTACATTACCCGCTCGAAATGTGCTCAGCGCCTGTAGAAGCAAGTCTTCTGGTCCCACGCGGACAGGCCGCACCACCGGCACGCGTACCGGCGTTGTGACCATAGCCACCGCATCGCTCGCCGTCGTCGGGGTCGTACTTGAGACCGGCAACACGACGCCGAGAAACAGCAAACTGACCACGCTGGCGGTACGTAGCGTCCGTCCCACTGTCCGAGCTCTCCCTATCAACCGCTATCGGACGCTTCTGCGGCAATTTGCCAGCGTCCGTTCGTCCGCACCATATCAAGTTTTTTGCGGACCTGATCTTCGTAATTATCCGACCGGTAGCGCTGCTCAAAGGTCGCAGTCGCGCTGTCCGGACTGGCCACATCAATATTCAAATCGCTCACGTCGACTTGAATGAAACTCGGTTTGGTCAAACGATCGCGACGATAGCGATTCCATGATGCACGCGACGCGCCGTTGGCGGGCCTGAACGAGGGCGCGTAGCTGTCGAGGTAGCCGTCGACGTCTTGTGCGCTCCAGGCAGACGCCCAACCGCGCACCGCCGTGGCGATGTCTTCGGGATCTGTGGCCGCTTGCTGAACGACTGGCTGTGGCGTCACCGGCTCAGGTGTCACAGGCTCCAGCACCACCGGCTCGCGCACGACTGGCTCGGGCTTAACCGGCTCAGGTTCCGGCGTTACGGCCGCAACGGCCGTTGCAGGCGGTGCCTGCACAACCGGTTCTGGCACCGGCTGCGCTACGACCGGCTCCGGATTGCTCACGGGCGGCGGCGTAACGGCGGCCACCTGAGTTGCCGGTCCGGTCACCGTTGGTACTGAAAACAGACCGTTGACCGCCGACAGCTTGAGTCGTGCTGACTCATTGCCGCGATCCTGCTCGAGCGCACGGTCATAGGCCAGGCTGGCCATACGCGCATACAGGTCGCCCAGATTTTCGTGAGCCGTCGAATAACTCGGATGCGTTTGTATCGCGGCCAACAACGCCTGACGCGCCTTGTCGAACTCGCCGCTTTCCGCAAACAACACGGCCAGGTTGTTCCACGGCTCGGGCAACTCGGGAAAATCGTTGGTCAGCGCGCTGAACACCGCAATGGCATCGTCGTGACGATTCAGGTCGGCGTAGATGAGGCCCTGCAGAAACCGGGCCTCAGCGTCGCCCGCAACGCTCGCGAGCACCGAATCGACGACGTTAAGCGCTTCTTCCGAGCGCCCCCCCTCGTACAGCGCTTGCGCGCGCTCAATGTCATTGTCGAGGGACGTGTCGCGCTGGGTGGGCTGCTGTGCGAACCCCACACAAGCGACAAGACTACTTAGAAATATCGCGCTGACGGCGAGCACATGCTTTGTCTTCAACATACCTACTAACTTATTGTTTGCGAAGCTGATCGGGTGCTTGGAATAAGGCGCAAGCTTAGCAGGAATTGCGGGGCCATGGCAGTGTTCGCGCGCAGCAAATTTGGCCAATCGCGTCGCAGCCCGACCACACGCCCCGCAAAGCGCGAATCCAATACCCTTGTCGACGCCGATAGGTCGATTGAGTACCATGATCGGCTCGCTTAAAACAGGCTGGAAAGACAATGTATACCGCCCCCCTCAAAGACATGAAATTCGTCGTTGATCATCTGGCCAAACTGCCGGAATTGGCGCAACACGAGCGCTATGCGGACGTTGACTCCGACCTGGTACACAGCATATTGGACGAGGCGGCCAAGCTGGCAAACGAAGTCTTCTCGCCGCTGAACTGGCCCGGTGACCGCCAGGGCGCGCAAATTTCGGGCCCGGACGTGCAGGCACCAGACGGGTTCGCACAGGCCTATCAGCAGTATGTCGACGGCGGCTGGAACAGCCTGACCGCGGACCCTGAGTTTGGCGGCCAGGGCTTACCCTCGCTGCTGTCTTTCGCGGTAGACGAAATGTGGAATAGCGCCAATATGTCGCTCGCGCTGTGCCCAATGCTCTCCCAGGCGGGCGTCGAAGCGCTTGAGGCGCACGGTTCGCGTGCGCTGCAAGAGATCTACCTGCCGAAAATGGTCAGCGGACAGTGGTGCGGCACCATGGATCTCACCGAGCCGCAGGCCGGCTCCGATCTGGCGGCGCTGCGCACCAAAGCCGTGCCTGAGGGTGATCACTACCGCATCACCGGCACCAAAATTTATATCTCATGGGGCGACCACGCCATGGCCGAAAACATCATTCACATGGTGCTTGCCAGGCTCCCGGACGCACCCGACGGCGTGCGCGGCATTTCCCTGTTCCTGGTCCCCAAATTCCTGGTTAATGCCGACGGCTCGCTGGGCGAGCGCAACGATATGCGACCCATGTCGATTGAAGAAAAAATGGGCATCCACGGCAGTCCGACCTGCGTCATGGGCTTTGGCGAAAACGGCGACGGCGCGGTCGGTTATCTGGTTGGGGGCGCCAACAAGGGCTTGTCGTGCATGTTCACGATGATGAACAACGCCCGGCTCAAAGTAGGCCTTGAGGGCGTTGGTCTGTCGGAAGCCGCCTATCAGCGGGCCGTTGCCTATGCGCGCGACCGCGTCCAGGGCACTGCACCGGGGCACAAAGGCGACGTCAGTATCATCCACCACCCGGACGTGCGCCGGATGCTGATGCTGATCAAATCCCAAACCGAAGCCATGCGTGCTTTGAGTTACTACACGGCGGTCACCATGGATCACGCGCGCGCGTACGACGCAGATCAACGCGCCGACCTGCAAGCTCGCGTCGACCTCCTGGTACCTATCGTCAAGGCATGGAGCACGGAGCAGGCACAGGAACTCACCGGCCTTGGCGTGCAGGTGCACGGCGGTATGGGCTTTGTCGAGGAAACCGGTGCCGCCCAGCACTATCGCGACGCGCGCATTATTACTATTTATGAGGGCACCACGGGCATTCAGGGTCAGGACCTGGCCGGGCGCAAGATCATCCGCGATGAAGGGCGTGCGGCACGCGCGCTGGTCACCGACATTCGCGCGGCGGCGAAAAAACTGGACGAACGTGGACAAAAAGACATGGCCGGCGCACTGCAAAGCGGCGCAGATCAAATCGAGGACGCCGTAGCGTGGCTACTCGCGCATTACGCCAACGACGTTAATGCGCCCAATGCCGTGTGCGTGAACCTGCTCATGTTGATGGGCACCGTCGCGGGCGCATGGCAAATGGCAAACGCCTACGAGGCGGCCAGCGCGCTGCTCGCGGGCGACGGCACAGACCGCGAGTTTTATCAGGCCAAGCAAGTGACGGCGCGCTTTTACTTCGAACACACGTTGCCACGGGCCGGCGCTTATTTGGCGGCCGTCAAAGCGGGCAGCGAGTCAATGATGGCGCTGGCGCACGAT
>CAYGSQ010000067.1:4440-11330 GCA_964352435.1 uncultured Gammaproteobacteria bacterium
CACGATCAGTTCTAGTGCCCTGTTTCGCTAACTCGCGAATTGGCAAAACAGGACACTAGATCGTCGTTGCGGCATGGATGCCGCTTATCCCTGATCGAGTAACTCGCGCAAATTGATGACGCCCGCGTTGGCGCGCGACAGGTAGGACGCCATAACCAGAGAATGGTTGGCAAACATGCCGTAGCCGCTGCCGTTGAGCACAATCGGGCTGCGCAATGGGGCCAGGCTCGCTTCCAGTTCCCGGATTATCTGGCGCAGGCTGACCTCGGCATTTTTCTTCTCCAGCACGCCGCCAAAATCGAACTCCGCCGCACGCAGACAGGCGATCAGCGACCATGCGTATCCGCGCGCCTCAAACACACGGTCATCGATTTCAAGCCACGGCGTCTTCTCGCTGATGTTGCCCGGCCGTGGCGTTGAATTTTCCGCTGCGGGATCGCCAGCAAGATCCATGTTCACGCGCGACTCGCCCACGCTCGAGCTCAACTTTTGTGAGTAAGCGCCCAAGCGTTTTTCAACCACGACCAGCCATTCACGCAGGTTGTCGGCCCGCGCGTAGAACTGCGCATCCTGACTGGTGGGATCGGCCAAACGATCACGGTAAGCCGCAACGTAGCGCGCCCCTTTGCCATAGTGGGATTCTGCAGTCGGCAAAATCCAGCGATTGGGATTGAAATAGAATTCGGGCTCCGCTTTTTCCAGGTCCGAATCCTGTGTGGACTGCGACTGGGAGCGGCTGTAGTGATTGCGCAGCGTGCTGGCAACATCTTTAACCTGCTGCATGACGCCGCGTTCCCAGTTGGGAAGGTTGTCGAGCCAAACGCCAGGCGGAAAAATATCGTTGGTTAAATAGCCGCCCGGTTTATCGAGCACCGTATCGACAATGCGCACCAGCGTATCGGCGGTCGCGAAGCCGACGACCTCGTCACCCGCGGGCGTTTTTTCGTTGACCCACAGCAGTGCTGGCTGGCGCGACCAGTACCAGCTAACAATGCTCAACAAGATCAGCAGCAGCAATAACGGTATGCCTATACGCCGCCCCCAGCGCGTACGCGGCGCTTGTGCGTCAGTAGTCACTTTTGGTTTGCGTGCAAACCAGTCCATAGTGCTGGCCACCCAGCCCGCGACTCGTGTTGTCGTTTCACCCATACGGTGCATTCTCCAGCAATTGCGCGGTCAGTGGAAGCTGCGCACAATTTAAGCGATCGAGCGAGCATAACGGCCCAGGATGCGGGAAAGCGCCAGAATCGGTGCCTTTTCCTGTCCTCATGAGCATTGTGTGACTAATATCCGATGCCATCCGTGATTGTAATGATGTCGTAACGACCCGGCGAGACTATGAGCAAATCTTCCAAGTCAGGCGACGGCACAAACATGCCAGCTCCTCGAATTCTTGTCGTCGACGATGAGTCGGCCATCCGGACCATGCTCGCGTTTAACCTGAGACGGGCAGGTTTCGACGTCTTTCAGGCCGAGGACGGCAGTTCGGCTCGCGAAAAAATTGCGAACGAGCGACCTGATCTGGTGCTGATGGACTGGATGCTGCCCGACGTCAGCGGCCTGGAACTCACGCGCGACCTCAAGCGCAGTGAGGCGTTCAGCGAAATGCCCATCATTATGCTCACGGCACGCTCGCAGGAGAGCGACAAGATCCAGGGGCTGGACGGCGGTGCAGACGACTACATCACCAAGCCCTTTTCGCCACGCGAGCTGATTTCGCGCGTCAATGCTGTCCTACGGCGCTCTGGCGCCGCGACCGAGGAGGCCATCGTTGCGGGGGAATTGCAGATTGACGCGGGCAGCCACCGCGTATTGGCCGGTGATCGCGAGATCAAGCTTGGCCCGACTGAATATCGCTTGCTAAAATTTCTTATGACCCACAGCGAGCGCGTGTACAGTCGTAGCCAGTTGCTGGATCGGGTTTGGGGGGCGAATGTATATCTTGAAGAGCGCACGGTCGACGTACACATTCGGCGCCTGCGCAAAGCGCTCACCGAAAGCGGCTGCGAAACGTTTATTCAGACCGTACGCGGCGTCGGCTATCGATTCTCTACCCGGCTGGACTAAATTTCTGGCGCTTTGCGATCGGACCCGCGTTTGGAATAATGCGTATGACTGCCCATCGAGACTCTCAGCATGTCCTCCCTAGCGCCACGCACCGGCGACATCATAAGCAAACACCTGTTCCTCCTGTTCTGCGGGCTAGCAATCGGATTGTTGTATGGTCAGCCCATTGCCGGTATCGCCGTCGCCGCCCTGCTGGCAGCGGGTTGGCATTTATTCCACTTGATACGTCTGCTGCGCTGGCTGCACTCACCGGCAGACACGCCGATTCCGGCCGGCATTGGCCCCTGGCCAACAATTTTTTCGCGGATTCACCACGAGCGCGGCAGTTTCAAGAAATCCCGGCAACGCCAGATCAACATGCTGCGCGAATGGCGTGATCTCACGAACTCGCTGGCGGACGCTGGCTTCGTATTGAACAGCGACTTTCAGATCGTGCAGCACAATGAATCCGCCAAACGCATGTTCAGTGTTGGCAACGAAGACGTGCTGGGCCTGCACGTCACCAACATTATTCGCAATCCGGCGTTCGTCAAAGCGATCGAAAATGGCCTCTATGACGAACCGGTCCGTATTGTCCCGGCGGCGCACCCCGACCGTACGTACTCATGCAAGATCACGCGTTACGGCATCGACAAGTCGCTGTTGATGGTCCGCGACATTACCAAGCGTGAAATGGAGAGCCGGATCAAAGCAGACTTTGTGGCCAATGCGTCGCACGAATTGCGCACGCCGCTAACCGTGCTGCAGGGCTATCTCAACGGCATGACCGAGGACGAGGATTTCGATCCGACGTGGCTGGAACCGGTTGACGAGATGCTGGTGCAAACCGAGCGTATGCGCGATCTGGTCGCCGACTTGCTGCGGCTCAACCAGCTTGAAAGCGAGATTGAAGCCGCACTCGACAATATTTCGATGCGCAAAATTCTCAAACAGGCGTGCAAGGATGCGCGGCAGCTCGCCAATGGCGAATTGACAATCGAGCTTGACTGTCCGCGTGGCACCGGGTTGCTGGGCGACAAGTCAGCACTGCGTTCGATTGTCAGCAATCTTTTGTCGAACGCCGTGCGCTTCACGCCACGCGGCGGCACAGTTACGGTCCGCTGGTGGATTGATAGCGTCGGCGGACACCTGGCCATCACCGACACGGGTATCGGCATTGCCGAGGAAGACATCGCGCGCGTCACCGAACGCTTTTATCGCACTGACAGCGGGCGGGCGCGTCATCAAGGTGGCACTGGCCTCGGCCTCGCCATCGTCAAGCACGCACTTTCGATGCACGACGCGACGCTCGAAATTCAAAGTAAGCCTTTGCAGGGAACAAGCTTTTTCTGCCATTTCCCACTTTCGCGAGTAATTGACAATCCAGATGGTAAACTTGCGCCGGACATCGAGGATACAGATTATGGAAAACGCTGACTTTGGCCAGCACACGTCGCGGCGCTTCAATGAAGAACTTGAAACCCTGCGCAACCACGTACTGCGGATGGGTGGCCTGGTTCAGGAACAGCTCAAGCTTGCCATTGACGCGGTCGTGGACGGCGACAGCGCTCTGGGTTTGCAAGTCGCCCATGACGACTACAAGGTCAATCGCATGGAAGTGGAGATTGATGAAGAGTGCGCACACATTCTGGTACGGCGCGCGCCGGCCGCCATGGACCTGCGGCTGATTGTGGCTATCATCAAAACCATCACCGACCTCGAGCGCATCGGTGACGAAGCCGAGAAGATTGGCTTTTTAGCCTCACGTCTGGCCGTGCTTGAGCGCCCGCGCAACCACTACCGCGAGTTGCACAACCTGGGCGGCCACGTTGCCGCCATGCTCTCGCAGGCGCTGGATGCATTCTCCAGCCTCAATGTCGAAAGCGCCCGCCAGGTTGTCGCCGCGGACAAGAATGTGGACGACGAATACGAGATGATTGCGCGCCAATCCATTACTTTCATGATGGAAGACCCGCGCGACATTAAACGCGTCATGGACGTTCTGTGGGCGGCGCGTTCGCTGGAACGGATCGGCGACCACGCGAAGAACATTTGCGAATACGTCATCTTTTTGGTGCTTGGCAAGGACGTCCGCCATTTGAGCGTCAAAGACATGCAAGGCGAAACAGAGCGCGGCAAATAGCCAACTATTGAATTGACTGCGTCACCATTGGGCATGACGTACCTAGAACTTTATCGACCAATAAGAAAACCATTGTGAATGATGTAAACCAGACCGAACCCTATCAAACGGTTGGCAATATCGACGCCGCCGATCCTGTGATTCGCGCCCGCAACGTTGACGTTTACTACGACGACAAGCAGGCCATCGACGCAGTCAATCTCGATCTGGGCAAAAACGAAGTGGTCTCGCTGATTGGGCCTTCGGGCTGCGGCAAGTCAACGTTTTTGCGTTGCCTGAATCGCATGAACGATACGATTGAAGCAGCCAACGTCACCGGTGAAATTACGCTGTACGACGAAAACATCTACGATCGCAACATGGATGTCGTGCTACTGCGCGCGCGCGTCGGCATGGTGTTTCAAAAACCCAACCCGTTTCCAAAGAGCATTTACGAAAACGTTGCCTACGGCCCACGTATCCACGGCCTGGCGACGGACCGTGCGCAGCTCGATGACATCGTGTTCACCAGCCTGCGTAAAGCCGGCCTGCTCGAAGAAGTGAAAGACCGCCTCGATGAGCCGGGCACCGGTTTGTCCGGTGGTCAGCAGCAGCGACTGTGCATTGCGCGCACCATCGCCGTAGATCCCGAAGTCATTCTGATGGACGAACCTTGCTCGGCGCTTGACCCGATCGCCACGGCACGCATCGAAGATTTGATTGATGAATTGTCGGCCAACTACACCATCGCTATCGTGACGCACTCAATGCAACAGGCAGCACGTGTGTCACAGCGCACGGCGTACTTTCACTTGGGCAAGCTCATTGAAGTCGGCCGCACCGACGATATTTTCACCAACCCGCAGCACAAGCTGACCGAAGACTACGTAACCGGCCGCTTTGGCTAGCCTGCCTGGTCTGCCTGCTGATCCGGGCAAGGCACCGATTAATTTGAGACGTGTTGGGAGATGCAGGCGTATTGCGCCCGGTCGTGACGCTCAGGCGGTCTCGGCGTTAACGCCGTCATCTTCGTCATCCGCCGCTGCGACGACACGATTGCGCCCCATGCGCTTTGCGCGATACAACGCCGCGTCGACGCGCTCCATAAACTCACGCTGATCGACGCCCGGTGACGGACGAACACAGCCCACACCCAGACTGATGCTGACCATCGGGTCCGTTGGATGCGTTAAACCCAGCCCGGCGACCCGTTCGCGAGCGCTGTCAGCGACGCGTACAGCACCGGCCAAATCGGTGTTGGGCAGGATATAAGCAAACTCTTCACCACCAATACGGCACACCAGATCGCAATCGCGAGCGGCGGCCGTGCGCAGCGTGCGCGCGACGATTTTCAGGATCGAGTCGCCACGCGGATGACCATACGCATCGTTGTAGTCTTTAAAGTGATCGACATCAATTATGACCACTGCAAGTGGCACATTGAGGTTTGTAAGACGCGCCCACTCCACCTCCAGGTTTTTGTCGAACGCGCGGCGATTGCCAAGCCCCGTGAGGGCGTCCTCATAGGACAGCACCTGCAGCTTCGGAATGGTCGTATCGACCACTGTCCGCAACTCGTTACGTTCGTTTTCCAGCGCCAGTTTCTCAGACGCGGTGCGATTGAGTTTTTCCGACAACGTCATCAACTGTTTGGAGACGCTGTGCTCGCCGTGCAGGCGCATCAAGAAGTACTGACGGCCCTCGTCACTTATGGCGTCGAGCATGCGGATACTGATCCGGATTGACTGCTTGGGTCGGGTGGCCGTCAAACGCGCCGGCACATCATCATTTGCAAGCATGGCCAGCCGTAACGAATCGGCCACCGATTGGGGATGATCAAACAGCTCGAGCAGCGATGCGTCTTCTTCGGTCGACATGGCCAGTCGATCGAGCGCCTGATCGTTCGCACCCAAAACATGGCCGGCCGAATCACACACCAATGCGCCCTCGCGCATCGCGCTCAAAAGCGCCGTCGCGGGCAAATCATGCAAACTTCGAGTATGCGAATCCTTCATGGTTTCCCATGATAGGTGGGTTTTCGTGGTCTGCCAGCGTGACCTTGGATTTTGTGACGCGGGTCACATTTCGGAGACTAATGACCAACGTTGTCACAATTTTTTTCGCCTTTTGGGCCACACCCACTGCGCATAAATCCGCATAAAAATAGAGCCAGAGGCGGATTCATACGGGCAACGCCGTTTTTAACTTAATCTCCTTGAGCACCAGATTGGTACGCACCTGGGCCACTCCGGGCAGTTGAAAAAGGAAGCCATCAAGAAACTGGTTATAGGCATCCTTATCGCGACAAACTACACGCAGGTGATAGTCCGATTCGCCTGTGGTGGACAGACATTCGAGCACTTCTTCGCGCTCGACGACGCGCGAAATGAACTGCTGAACGTGGGTGACATCGTGGCGGGTCAATGTGATGTGCACAATGGCGCTGAAGGTCAGACCAGCCTTTTGTGCATTGAGTATGGCCACGTGGCGATCGATCACACCGGCATCTTCCAGCGCTTTGACCCGACGCCAGCAGGCGGATGGTGAAAGCCCTGCCCGTTCAGCGAGCACCTGGTTGGAAACGCGGCCATCGTTTTGCAGCTCGCGCAGCAGTCGGCGGTCGGAGTTTTTCATGGACCTGTCGCTCATCGAAGCCTTTTGGCAATTCTATTCGATTTTTTGTCATGAATGGTTTTTTTTCTCGATATTGCCCCTTTATAAG
>CAYGSQ010000068.1:0-395 GCA_964352435.1 uncultured Gammaproteobacteria bacterium
CTTCCATTTCATCGCGACCAAGGATGATGTCGCAGTGGAGGTGGCCTCGCAGTTGAACGATTCGTATCAGGAATACGTGTTTTGCTACACCAACAATATTCCCCAGCGCGACGGGGGCACGCATCTGGCAGGTTTTCGCAGCGCACTGACGCGCACGCTCAATAACTACATCGAATCCGAAGGCCTGACCAAAAAAGAAAAAGTCTCAATGACCGGTGACGATGCACGTGAAGGTCTCACTGCCGTGTTGTCGGTCAAAGTACCTGATCCGAAATTTTCGTCGCAGACCAAAGACAAACTTGTGTCGTCGGAAGTCAAAGGTATCGTCGAGTCCGCCATGGGTGAACAGCTGCAGGATTACCTGCTCGAGAACCCAACGCAGGCCAAAGCGATCG
>CAYGSQ010000068.1:405-9696 GCA_964352435.1 uncultured Gammaproteobacteria bacterium
TCGCCGGTTTGCCGGGCAAGCTTGCCGACTGTCAGGAAATAGATCCGGCGCAGTCCGTAATTTTCGTGGTTGAGGGCGACTCCGCTGGCGGCTCCGCCAAGCAAGGCCGCGATCGCCGAACGCAGGCCATCTTGCCGTTGCGCGGTAAAATTCTGAACGTCGAAAAAGCACGCTTCGACAAGATGCTCTCGTCACAGGAAGTGGGTACGTTGATTACGGCACTTGGTTGCGGCATTGGTCGTGACGACTTCGATCCGGACAAACTGCGCTACCACAGCATTATTATCATGACCGATGCTGACGTCGATGGATCGCACATTCGTACTTTGCTGCTGACGTTTTTCTATCGTCAGATGCCCGAGCTTATTGAGCGCGGTCACATCTACATTGCACAGCCACCGCTGTACAAGATCAAGAAAGGCCGCCAGGAACGCTACGCCAAAGACGACGATCAACTGAACGCTTATTTGCTGGCTTACGCGCTGGACAGTGCCGAGTTGTTTGTCAGTGCAGACACGCCTGCCATTCGCGGTACGGCTCTCGAAACCCTTGCCAAGAAATACATGGAAGTGAACGCGCTTATCGAACGTTGGTCGCGTCGCTATGATGATCGCGTTTTGCGCCAAATGGTTTACCTGCCGACGGTTACCGCGCAGATGATGAAAGACCCCACCCAAATTGAAAGTTGGGTCGCCGACCTGGCAACGCAACTCAGCGGGCGCGATGACAGCGCCGCTAATTATACCGGCAGTGTTGTGTGGCGTGATGCAGAAGAGGGTGAAGGTTTTGCGATCGACATGGTGCGCCAACACCACGGCGTGTCACGCACACGGCGCATCCAAAAAGAATTTTTTGAGTCGGGTGAATACCAACGCATCGCCGGACTTGGCAATGAACTACTCGGGCTGATCGGTGAAGGCGCGTACGTGAAGCGGGGCGAAAAACAGGAGCCCGTCGACAGCTTCCGCGGCGCCATTGACTGGCTCATGGAAGAAGCCAAACGCGGGCAAACCGTGCAACGCTACAAGGGCCTTGGCGAGATGAACCCGGACCAGCTGTGGGACACCACCGTCAATCCCGAGACCCGCCGCTTGATGCAAGTGCGTATCGACGACGCGTTCACCGCGGACGAAATCTTCACCACGCTTATGGGTGATCACGTCGAACCGCGGCGCGAATTCATTGAGAAAAACGCCTTGTTAGTTTCGAATCTAGATATTTAAGACACCTTTTGCAGCCTGATTGTCCCACGGCCGTCATAGCGGTCTCCGTGGGCACCACATTTAATCCTTATTTATCATTCGGTTGCCATAATCCCGCCAAATTCTTGCCTTTCTTTTGTTTCAGTCTGCACTGAAATATTCGAACTTACTGCCAACTTGTTGGGCCGGTGCAAAGTGACTGCTAGACTTGACACTGCCTTTGTCAGGCACGCCTTTACACGCTCATTTGAGGAGTCACCGTGACACCGCCGAATAACCCCGTAGGAATTGACGCCATTGCCTTTGCTGGTCCGCAGTGTTTTCTCGACATGGGCGACCTCGCGCGCGCGCGAGGTGTCGACCCGGCAAAATTTACCCAGGGTCTTGGCCAGGAACAGATGGCGGTCGCAACGCCCTGTGAAGACACCGTTACCCTGGCGACCAAGGCAGCGCAAATCGCGCTCAAGAACTTTGACATCGATCCATCGGAAATCGGCACGCTGATTGTCGGCACCGAAACCGGCGTCGATCATGCCAAACCCGTCGCGGTTTACGTTCACGAATTGTTAGGCCTGCCCACCAATTGCCGCACGTTTGAAACGAAGCATGCGTGCTTCGGTGGCATGGCTGGCGTCGGCACCTCAGCAGACTGGATCGCTTCCGGTCGTGCCCGCGGTCGCAAAGCGTTGATCATCGCCTCTGACATCGCACGCTATGGTGTTGGCACTGCTGGCGAACCGACGCAAGGGGCGGGCGCCGTTGCACTGGTGATCGGGCAAAACCCTCGCTTGATGAACCTGCACCTCAATTGCATCGGTGACTACACGCGCCAGGTGATGGACTTCTGGCGACCCCTGTATTCCAAATACGCTTTTGCCGATGGCCACTACTCAATTCAGTGCTACCTTGATGCGCTCGAAGGTGCACTCGCGGATGCCAAGACTCAGGTCGACGATCCGCATGTCCTGAACACAGATGCGATGGAAGCCTGCTTCTATCATGTGCCGTTCGTCAAAATGGCCAAGAAAGCGCACAAGCGTCACGTGGAACTCCAACACGACGTCATGAACGACAAAGCGCTGATGGCCTCCTACGACCAACGCGTCGCTCCATGGCTGACCTTGAATGCAACCGTTGGCAACATCTACACCGGCTCGATCTTTCTCGCACTGATTGATTTTCTGCGCCGCGTTGATGAGGGCAAGGAAGGCAAGAACACCAGCTTTTTCGCCTACGGCAGTGGCTGCGGCGCCTCGTACTCAGCGGGCCAGGTCGCGCAAAACGCCGCCGCCTATCGACACCTGGTCGACCCTGCGAAAGACCTTGCGGCACGCCGCCGGCTTACGGTTGAGCAGTATGAAGAACTCATGCGCGAAGAAGAGCACGCTGACGAAAACGATGCGGTCCATCTTGACCCAACCCGTTGGCAGCTCACTGGCGATCTATTTTATTTGGGTACGCACAACCATCAGCGCCGCTATGGCGACATGTCGGCTGCGGCGCAACTGCTAAAACGCGCAGGCTAAAACCGGGCGCGTTACGCGCGTCCGCGTTCGATCAGGTCGTCGTGCCACAACAGTCGCGGCGACCGAGCGCCTGCTGCAAATCCCGTAGCCGCCACTCTCCATTGCCCAACGCTTGCGCAATCAAGCGCACGTAATGTGTCTTTTCCCGACTAAATCCACAGCCCAATAATCGCTCGTTAGCGAGCGTCAGAAAACAGTCTGCCGTAAACCGCCGCCGCACTGGCCAGCGACACTTGCTGCTCCAGAATCAGTTGCACCAGCGTCGCGAAACCCGGACGACGTGACCACAAAGGCGGGGCCCCGTTACGTCGGTACAAGACCGCCAATTGCTCGTCGCGCTTGCTCAGCGCCAGGCAACCTGCGCGCAGCGCATCGCGATCCAATCGTTCGTAGTCCATAATCAGCAGTCTACGTGGGCCCAGACGAATGATCGATCACATCAGCATTGTCATTATTACGCGCAACGCGGCAGCAACGCTTGGTGCCACGCTTGCCTCCGTGCGCAATTTTTCCAACGTGGTGGTCTGGGACAACGGCTCCGATGACGGCACTCTGGAGCTGGCCGCCACGCATGCAAATGTCGATATTCACCACGCGTCATTTCTCGGCTTTGGTCCGTCTAAAAACGCGGCCTGCGATCTCGCGCGCAATGCCTGGGTGTTTTCCCTCGATGCCGACGAATGCCTCGACGCACCATTGATTGAAGCGCTCGCCAATTGGTCACCCGATGATCAAACCCGTGTTGGACAGATTTTGCGTGAAAACCATTTTATGGGCCGCGCGGTGCACCACGGTGGCTGGGGCAACGATCAACTTGTGCGGCTGTTTCATCGCGACGCTCACCGTTTCAACGATGCCCAGGTCCATGAGAAAGTCGCCGTTTCCACCCAGACCCAATTGGTTCCTCTGCCAGGGCGTGTGCTCCACGCCGCCGTGCGGCATGTCGGCCAGTTTTTGCAGAAAATCGATCGCTATACCGAAATCCGCCGCGAAAGCAGCGACAAAACCTACCCCACGCCAATTATTGTCATCAAGTCAGCCTTCGCGTTTTTCCGAAGCTACGTGCTGCAGCGCGGGTTTATGGCCGGCTGGCGGGGTCTGATTATCGCCTGGTCCAACGCCAATGGCGTATTTTACAAATACATCAAGATTCTGGCCGACCAGCGGGTGGCGCGCGAACACCATCCCCCAAACGGGTAGCTCAAAGCGCGCTCACCGCGTGCTACCGTGAATGGGTGAAAAATCCGGGCTACATTCGATGAGCGAGCAAAAAACTATCTACCGCGTATTACTGGTGGAGGACGATGCCGTGCTGCGCCAGAGATTGGGCCGCATTATCGACGACCACGAGCAACTTGAGCTCGCACACTCGACCGGCGATGTCGCCAGTGCCATAGACTGGCTGAAGGACAATCGCCCGGATGTCTTACTGGTCGATCTTGGACTGCCGGACGGTCACGGCACCGGCATCATTCGCTACGCCAAAACCAAAGACCCAAGCATTGAAAGCATGGTGATCTCCGTGTTTGCTGATGAACACAACGTCGTCTCTGCCATCAAAGCTGGCGCCACAGGCTATTTGCTCAAGGACAGCGATCGCGACCACATTGCCGAATCGATCCTCGATCTGATCAACGGCAACTCCCCCATCAGCGCAGCCATTGCCCGTCACGTGCTCAAGCAGTTCGCGGCCAGTAATTCAACCGCCCAATCGGACCCCAGCATTGAAGCCGCAGACATACCGCAATTGACGCCGCGCGAAGACGAAGTGCTGCAGTGTATTGCGCGCGGTTTCAAATACAATGAAGTCGCTGACATGCTCGACATGTCTGTTCACACGGTGCGTTCACACATCAAACATATCTATCGCAAGCTGGAAGTCGGCTCGCGCAGTGAAGCGGTCTACGAAGCCGTCAAACTGGGCATTGTTACGTTGTGACCGCGCGCTTGCGGCGCACAGTACTCGCACTGGCGGTGTACGTTGTCGTTCTGGCCGCCGCCGCGCCAATTATGTTGTATCGAATGCCCGTGCCGGATGACGCGTTAACCATCGACCAGGCGCTTTTTACACCCGACACCGCCATCAGCGATGGCCCGACGCACGTTGACCAAGTTCCTGTCGCACTGCCCCACGAATGGCGTGACGCCGCCGACGATACCAATGCCGCCCTCTACGAAGTGCGCTTCGAACTTGAGCGCCTGCCGACGACCACCTGGTCCGTCGCCCTGCCGACCGTGCGCTACAACGTCGCGCTCCGACTCAACACACAAAGTCTGGGCAACGCCGGCAAAATGACGCGACCCATCGCGCGCAATGTACGCAGCGCGCTGATCTTCGTGTTGCCCGCTGACGGACTCCAGCTCGGTACCAATACCCTGATGATCGAACTGCGCCGCGCCCCCGACGGCATCGGCTATCTTGATCGCGTTCTGGTGGGCCCGGACTCCAGCCTGCGTGCACGGGTTGGCGAGCACAACTTTCTGCGCGTCACCATACCCAAAGGCATCTCGGCGCTAGTGCTGATCATGGCGCTGGTCATTGGCGTGCTCGCCTATGTCCGCTCAGACGAACGCGAATACCTTTTCTACTGCCTGGCGACGCTGATTTGGGCCGTCCACAGCCTCGGCTATTTCGTCGCAGATGTACCCATCTCCGACCGCTTTTTCGACTGGGTGCGTTTCGTCACCATGGGCTTGTTCGCCTACGTGGCCGGTGTTCTGTACGTGCATCGCTACATGAATTTGCACCATCCGTTTCTGGAACGCCGGGTGTTGTTGTTGGTGGTCGCCACTGCGCTGGCCATGTCCGTTCTAAATGACAGCGCGTTCTATTTCTTTGCCTACTACGTCTGGCACCCAATGTGCTTGCTTTTGGCCGCCTACGGTCTCGCGCGCATGATGCATCGCGCATGGCAGCGCACTGACTTCGAGTTGCACGTTATCGCGTCCTCCGCTTTGGCTTTGTTTGTATTTGGCAATCACGATTTGCTTACCACGTGGGGTATCGCTCCGTGGCACCGCGGTTACATACTGCACTACGCTATGGCCTACGCACTTGGTCTTTTTTGCGCGGTTTTGCTCAAGCGTTTTGTCAGTGCTCTGAACGAGGCCGAGCGACTCAATGAAGCGCTGGAGATTCGGGTCACTGAAACGCGCGAAGAGTTGGCGGATACCTATGCCAAGAACCGCGCGTTGGAAAACCGCCGTGTCGTGGCCGAAGAACGTGACCGCATCATGCGTGACATGCACGACGGCATGGGTGGCCAACTGATTACGACGCTTGCGCTTATAGAAGAGAAGCAGGCGGACTTACCCCGCGTTGCCAGTTCGCTGCGCGGCGCGCTGCAAGATCTGCGTCTGATGATCGATTCTCTCGACGTCGCAGGCGAAGACATAACGACCATGCTCGGCATGTTTCGCGCGCGCATGGAGCCGTCGCTCGAAGCGCACAACATCGCGCTGACCTGGAACGTGGAACCCATCGGTGAAATTCCCGACTTTGGTTCGGCCAAGGCATTGCACGTACTGCGCATCTTGCAAGAGGCCGTAACCAACGCTATCAAACACAGTCAGGCGACCGAGGTCCTGCTCGCCGCCAAAGATCGCGCGCGGGTCGGCGGCGGTCGTCAAGTGACTATCGAGATCCGGGACAATGGTGTTGGCCTGGTGAAAGAGAATCTTGCGGGCCGCGGTTTGGCCAATATGAAGAGCCGCGCGCTAAATATAGGGGCCATGCTTGACGTCGATAGCAGCGACGACGGCACCGTGGTCACGGTCCGCCTCAATCGCTAGTGTCCTGTTCCGCTAAACAGGACACTAGACAGCACTTGCGCAGCATTCTCAATGATGCCGACTTGAACGGTCGACCACTCGCCACTATTCTCGATCCACGCCAGTAGCAGATCATCGTTGTGTTTGAGTATCTGCGCAAAGCCCGACGCGCGTGTTGTGCTGGTCGCGGCCACCACGAGGACGTCGCTGACCCGACTTTGTGGATCGATGCGCTGCAAGCGCAGTTGCCCTGCCCCCGCGCCGAGATCAAACAGCGAGCTGACAACCGCATCGCCATTGTTGAGTAGTTCGACATCAACCCGGCCAAGCGTATTGCCTGCGTCGAGGATTACCGGCGCGGTAAAGGTTTCGCCGCCGTTGACCGAGCGAGCAACATGCACCCGCCGCAGATCGTTGGCGCCACTAAACCAGGCTACCACCACAGTCTCTCCCTGCGCCGCAATGGCTGGTCCATTAACGGGACAGCCGGTAATGATCCAGCCGTCGTCGGCGACGCTGACACCCGGCGACCAGCCGTTGGCCGTCAAGCGTGAGACATAGATGTCCCGCGTCTCGTTCGTGCTGCGATTACGGTATACGACAACCTGGCCTTGAGCACTTTGTGCGATGTCGGTTTGACAGCAATCGCACACGCGCTCATCAATGACGCGTGACTGCGAGACGGTTTGCGCCGGCGCAATCATCGCAGAGCGTAAGCTCATATCGCCCGCGCCATGATGCGCGCCGTGTTCATCGTCGGACTTGTGGCGCCCGTCGAGCCAGATGGCGCCAACGCCATCTTGTGCCGCAAACAAACTGACAAAGCCGTGCTCTGTAGGCGTGCCGTCATCGTGCGGCGACACTGCCTGACTCCACGATGTGCCGCCATCGTTAGACTGTGCGATCGCCACGTCATAGGCGTATGCACCGCCCTCGCGTTTCACCAACCAGTGGGCGGCCAATCGCTCGCCGCCCAACGGCACCACCGATCCGAAATCTGCCCAGTTCACGAACCAGTTGTCGCCGCGTGCAGCCGTGCGCGCGGCGCTCCAGCCATCATCGGTATACGTTGCAAACTGCAGCTCGGTCGTGTCGCCATCGCGGTGCTGCCAACTGAGCACGACCGTCCCGTCGGGTGCCCGAGCAAGATGCGGTTGCGCACTGTCGCGTGGCGCGGGTGTCGTCAATGACAGTGTCGCAGGTACCGCCGGACTGTCTGACTGGCAGCCGGTCGCGGACGCCCACAGGATAAGGCAGCTAAATAAAGTAGCGCGGCGCATAGGATTGTCCATCGCCCAATTGTATAGGAGTCTCTACGCTCAGGCGTGAGAGGGAAGTGGCGCGCAAAAAGATCAGCAACCGCCGACACACCGTTCAGAAACTGCGTTTACCTTCTACGTTGATCTGCACGCTGTCGATACTGCTGTCACCGTCGAGCGGAAAGGCAATGTCGAGGTGAAACACTTTGCGACCGCCGCGAGTGGGAGCGAGACGCAGGCCGAACCCAACGTTACGCAGCCAGCCTTCGCTTTCACCGCCAACCGGGTTGTTGCCAAACGTACGGCCCATATCAAAAAATACTGCGCCGCCGACGCGCATGATCTGCCACGGATACCAGTCGGTAAAGTAGCGCTGCTCAACCGAGAAAACGACCGAGCTGTCACCGCTTTGATAGCGCACCGGATAGCCACGTAAACCCGTGTCGCCCCCCAGCTGCAACGGTCGATCCAGATCCAGATTGACCCCTTTGGTGGCGCGCAGGGTCATGAAGCGCAGCCACTTGGGTGACAGCCGGTGGTAGTAGCGGGACGAAAAACTGACCACGGCGTTCGAGGTGTTGTCACTTTCACGCCGCCCACTGGTATTGGCATCCAGCAACAGCATGCGTTTTTCTGCGCTGCCAAACCCACGCTGCGCGCTGCCAGATATCAGCCATGCGCTGCGATTCGACCCAAGCGTCAAGCCGGCGTAACCGATGCTGGCCGAGAATCGCGTGCCCAGAAAAAAGTCCTCGGTGCGCGCCATCTGTTCGACGTTGCTCGCCTTGATAAAATTGTCTTCCAGCACGTCGATGCTGAGGTAGGGATATACCAATTTGCGATCACGCGGCACCGCCCCGGCTCGAACCCCGTCGAGCGGTGGGGCGAATCGGTTATCATGGGCTACGATGCCGGCGCGCCAGCGACGTACCCAGCCGTTTTGCAGGCCCGCAGACCAGCCACGCCAAACATCGAGAAACTGTTCGTCGTGGCGATAGTCGAGGACTTCGTCACCCAGTCGATAAAGCGAGTCCGTGCGGTCATTGTCGACCATCGAGATGCCGGCTGCCCAGCGTGTGTCCAGGGCGAAGAACGGCCGTGCAACCGACAGGGTTGCGCGCGAGCCGTCGCTGTTGTCTGCGTAGCTTGCGCCAACTGAAATCCACCGCTTGCCAATTTGCCGGTCGGAGAAATACACAAGCGTTGAGTCGCGATCCAGATCGCGCTCGACCTGTGCACCCAACAATGCACCGGTGCCGAGAAAATTCTCGTCCTCCAAACCCAGCACGGTCTGATTTTGCCCGCCAGAGCGTTTCACGGACAGCGCCGGTTCGATCGACCACAGGTCGCGTGTCGTCACCCGAATATCGACCACGCCATCGGTGTAGCGCATGGGTACGACGGCGGCATCAAAGAAGAACTGGTTGCTGCGCAGGATGCGTTCGCTCTCACGCAGCTTGCGCGGATCGAAAGTATCGCCGGCAGCAAACAAGAGCTGACTGCGGATGACACTTTCCCGGGTGATGCGATGCA
>CAYGSQ010000068.1:9706-10395 GCA_964352435.1 uncultured Gammaproteobacteria bacterium
CCCAGTGATCGCTGCCTTCGCTGGTCGTATCGAAAACCCCGCGACGATCAAACGTGATGCGGCCGATGGTGGCACCTTTGGCGACCAGTGCGTCATCGCTGAGCAGAGCGGCTGGACGCGCGTCCGCAAACTCGGGTTCGAGTTCGGGCGGGGGACCGTCAGCGGCGCCGCACGAGACGCAACCGAGCAGAGCGATCCATACCGCGCAAAGCGTGTTGTGATGGCCTGTTCGGGTCATGCGGGTGTCCGGCCTTAGTTCATGAGCTCACGATACAGTGCCACATGGGCGGTAACGGTATCGGCGACATTGAAGTGTGTGTCGATGCGCTCGCGTGCGCGCTGACCCATTTCACGGTTTGCGGCTGGGTCGCGCCACAATTGCAGCATGGCCTCTGCGATGGCGCGGCTGTCACATGGGTCGATCACAAGGCCGCTAACGCCATGTTCGATCAGCTCCGGGCTGCCACCCGTCCGTGTTGCGATCGGTGTAACGCCGTAGGCCATGGATTCCACCACGGTTTTTGGCAGGCCCTCACGCTTGGTCGCCGCCAGAACCGAGGCCTGACACGCGGCGATCAGCGCCGTGGCGTCGGTGCGAAACCCGGCCAGGGCAAACCGGCCCGGGTATTTGGCGGTGGCTTCGCGCGCGGCTTCACTGTCGGTTCCACCGCCAACCAACAGTATACGGA
>CAYGSQ010000068.1:10405-10955 GCA_964352435.1 uncultured Gammaproteobacteria bacterium
GTATACGGATCGGTGCCTCGGACGGCAGATATTGCGCTGCCTCAATCAAATATTTGAGCCCCTTGCGTGGACGCAGATTAGCAACGGCGCCGACCACGAAGTCATCGCCTGTAAAACCAAACTCAGTCAGATCGGCCGGGGCTTCGTTGTACCAGGCAAGATCGTGGCCTTTGTAAATACAGACCGCCTTTTTCGGTGAGAACAACTGTGAGGCCAAATTGGCGCGCACGGAATCGGCGACGCAGGTGATGCGGTCTACGCGTGGATGCAGATGTGTCAGATAGCAGCTGGGATCGTAGCGGCTGATATTGCCGGTCTGCCCGCGATAGGTAACGCATCTGACGTTGCTCCCGCGCGCGGCACGCAGTCCTGTCACAATGGCGGGGTTGTTAAACATGTGCAGAATATCGATCTGTCGTTCATCGATCAGTTGCCGCAAACGAGCCACGGCGACGCGATCGAATTTTTTGCGAATGAATGAGTCGTGGACGACGATGTTGTGTTCCTTGAGCCGCGGTCGATACACGCTGTCGCCATCGATCAGCATTTC
>CAYGSQ010000068.1:10965-11289 GCA_964352435.1 uncultured Gammaproteobacteria bacterium
CTGGCAGCCGACAAAAATCTCAGCTTCCGGGCGAATCGAATTCCAGGTATCGCCGTGGTTGGAAATACACAGGACGCGCGGCGATGCGCTCATGATGAATGTTCCAGCCGCGATGTGGCCGCGTTCGCCTCGCTGATGCGCGCCATGGTTTGATCCATCCACGCCACCGCTTCGGCATTGACCTCGCTGGCGTCGCGACCGGCAGTCTCTATGGGTGGCCCAATCACGACTTTGATGCAGCCACGGCGTTTAACCAGTTGCTGGCGTCCCCAGTAGTCGCCGGCATTGTGCGCCACCGGCACGATGGGTGCGCCGGTGGCGCAC